>JAEWJD010000226.1 GCA_023386765.1 Pseudomonadota bacterium
TGGCCGGACGGGTGCAAGGCCACCGCGACGGCTTCGGCTTTCTGGTGCGCGATGATGGCGGTCCCGATATCTTTCTGTCGCCGCGCGAGATGCTCAAGGTGTTGCACGGCGATCGTGTGCTGGTCAAACCGAATGGCGAGTACCGTGGCAAGCCCGATGGCACCATCGTGGAGGTGATCGAGCGGCGCACCAACAAGCTGGTCGGCCGTTTCCTGCACGAGCATGGTCTGTCCATCGTGGTGCCCGAAGATCAACGCATCAAGCACGACATCCTGATCCCGCCGGATGACACCAACGGGGCACAGCATGGCCAGGTCGTGGCAGTGCAGATCATTGAGCAGCCGACCCGCCATACCCAGCCCCTGGGGCGGGTGTCCGAGGTGCTGGGCGAGATCGATGATCCCGGCATGGAGATCGAGATCGCGGTGCGCAAGTTCGACGTGCCGGTCGCCTTTTCAGAGGCCGCCCTCAAGCAGGCCGCCAAGCTGCCCGAGGTGGTCCGCAAGAGCGACCTGAAGGATCGCGTCGATCTGCGCGACGTGCCGCTCATCACCATTGATGGTGAAGATGCGCGCGACTTCGACGATGCGGTCTACTGCACGCCGGTCGATCTGGGTACCGGCACGCGCAAGCGTCCCGGCTGGCGCCTGCTGGTGGCCATCGCCGACGTCAGTCACTATGTCCGGCCCGATGATGCCCTGGACGAAAACGCCTTCGAGCGGGGGACCAGTGTGTATTTCCCGCGCCGCGTGATTCCGATGTTCCCGGAGTCGCTGTCCAATGGCTTGTGTTCGCTGAATCCCGATGTCGACCGGCTGGTGCTGGTATGCGACATGGTCATTCCGGCGACCGGCGCCAAGGCGGGTACGGTCACGGCCTATCAGTTCTACAACGCCGTCATGCATTCGCATGCGCGCACCACCTACACCTCCATCTGGGAGGCGCTGCAACAGCCGACCGGGCCGGCCGCCCAGGCGCTGGGCCCGCGTCTGGCTGATGTCCAGCATCTGCACGAGCTGTACCAGCTGCTGTCTCAGCAACGCAAAAAGCGCGGTGCCATCGACTTCGAAACGGTCGAGACCCGCATTGTCTGCAATGAGCTGGGCCGCATTGAACAGATCGTGCCGATGGTGCGCAACGATGCCCACAAGCTGATCGAAGAGAGCATGCTGGCGGCCAATACCTGCGCGGCCGATTTCATGTTGCGCAACAAGCATCCGGGTCTGTTCCGCATCCACGAGGGCCCGACGCCCGAGCGTTTGCAGGCCTTGCGCGAGTTCCTGCGCACGGTCGGCCTGTCGCTGGGCGGAGGCGAGACGCCCTCGGCCAAGGACTATGGCGAGTTCCTGGACGCGGTGCGCAGCCGACCCGATTTCCCGCTCCTGCAGACCATGAGCCTGCGCTCCATGCAGCAGGCCGTCTACAGCCCGGACAATATGGGCCACTTCGGCCTGTCGTACCCGGCCTATTCGCACTTTACCTCGCCGATCCGCCGCTATCCCGACCTGCTCACGCACCGGGTCATCAAGGCCCTGCTGGCAGGCAAGCGCTATGTGCCCGAGCTTGAGTCGCAGCCGGTCGTGATCGGCACCACAAAGCGCGAACATGAGCATGCGATCTGGGAAAAGATGGGCCTGATTCTGTCGGCCAGCGAGCGCCGTGCCGACGAGGCCTCGCGCGATGTCGAGGCCTGGCTCAAGTGCTGGTTCGTGCGCGAGCGGGTGGGTGAGGATTTCAGTGGCACGGTCACGGGTGTGGCCAGTTTCGGGATCTTCGTTACGCTCGATACGCTGCACGTTGAAGGCATGGTGCACGTCTCCGAACTGGGCAGCGACTACTTCCAGTTCAACGATGCCTTGCACGAGTTGCGCGGCGAGCGCACCGGCATGCGCTACCGCCTGACCGACAAGGTGCAGGTGCAGGTCTCCCGGGTCGACCTGGAGGCGCGTCGCATCGAGTTCCGCCTGGTCAAGGGAACAAGCTACGAGTCCTTGCGCAAGCAAAGCCAGCGTAACCCCGAGGAGCCGCGCCGCATCAAGAAAGCCGCCGCGCCCAAGCCGGCTGCGCTCAAGGGCCAGACCGCCAAACAGCGCCGCGCCGAAGCCAAGAAGGCCGCCAAGCCGCTTGGCCCGACACCGGCCAAGGCGGTCAAGCGCGCTGCTACGCCGTCCAAGAAGGCGCCGCGACTGCGCTAGTCGGCGCTCGCGGTAACATTGCAGCATTGTTCAGGGGCCGCCGCCGTGCGGCCCCGTCCCGTCGGCCCGGGCTGACGGGTTATTGCGTTTTTCTGAGGTATTCACATCATGGCGTCGGCCCAAGTTCTGGCAGGTTTTCATGCGGTCGTGGCGCGTTTGCGTCATGCACCGGATTCCATCAAGGATATCTACGTCGAGGCGTCGCGCCGCGACAAGCGCATGCAGACCCTCATCGAGCAGGCGACCCATGCCGGTTGCCGGGTGCACCCGGTGCCGATGGACCGCCTGGATGGCCTGGCGCGCGGCACCCGCCACCAGGGCGTGGTCGCGCTGGCCGACGAGCGCCAGCTCGCCGTGAGCGTCGACGAGGTGCTCGACGTGATCGAGGGGCCGGCTTTTCTGCTGATCCTGGATGGCGTGACCGATCCCCACAATCTGGGAGCCTGTCTGCGTACTGCCGATGCCGCCGGCGTGCACGCGGTGATCGCCCCGCGCGATCGCGCGGTGGGCCTGAACAGCACCGTTCAGCGGGTCGCCTGCGGGGCGGCCGACACCGTGCCCTACATCATGGTGACCAACCTGGCGCGCACGATGCGCGAACTGAAGGAACGCGATATCTGGCTGGTAGGCACCGATGATCAGGCCGGCCACGACATGCACGCGGTGGATGCGCGTCGCGCCATGGCCTGGGTCATGGGTGCAGAAGGCGAGGGCATGCGCCGCCTGACACGCGAGACCTGCGATGAGCTGGTCAACATTCCGATGCTGGGTTCGGTGGAAAGCCTGAACGTCAGCGTCGCCAGCGCCGTCTGCCTCTACGAGACCGTACGTCAGCGTCGGGCCTGAAGCCCGGGCACTTCTTTTTGCGGCGCCTCGCGCGCCTTCTTTCGCAGCTTTTCGCCAGCCTTGACCATCATGCACCAGAACGGCTTTACCACCACCATTCTTCACTCCGACCGCAGCCAGTCCGTCGAGCACGGAGCGGTGCACAAGCCCATGCATCCCTCATCGGAGTATGTCTACGAAGATGCCCATGAGCTGGCGGCCGTGTTCCAGGGCCGGTCGGGCTTCACCTATGCCCGCCAGGGCACGCCCACCACGACCGCGCTCGAGGCTCGCATCACCAAGATGGAAGGCGGCACCGGCACGGTCAGCTTCGCCACGGGCATGGCGGCGCTGGCTGCCATCTTCACGACGCTGCTGCGTCGCGGCGATCATCTGGTGTCCAGCCATTTCATTTTCGGCAACACCAATAGCCTGCTGGGTACGTTGGCCGATCTGGGCGTGGAAGTGACCACCGTCGATGCGACCGATGCCGAGCAGGTGCGGGCTGCCTTGCGGCCCAATACCCGTTTGGTCTTCACCGAAACCATCGCCAACCCCGGCACCCAGATTGCCGATCTGGTGGGCCTGGGTGAGGTCTGCCGCGAGCATGGCCTGGTCTATGTGGTGGACAACACGCTGACCTCGCCATGGTTGATGCAGCCGCGTGATGTGGGGGCCTCGCTGGTCATGAACTCGTTGTCGAAGTACATCGGCGGGCATGGCCATGCGCTCGGTGGCGCCGTGACCGATACGGGCCTGTTCGATTGGTCGGGCTACGCCAATATCGCCGAGGCCTATCGCAAGGGCGCGCCGACCGGCTGGGGGCTGACCCAGATCAAGAAAAAGGGGCTGCGCGACATGGGGGCGACCCTGGCCGCCGAGCCAGCCCATCGCATCGCGGTCGGAGCCGAGACACTGGCCTTGCGCATGGACAGGCATTGCAGCAATGCCTTGGCGCTGGCGCGTTTCCTGCAGGGGCATGCCGGGGTGGCCAAGGTGCATTATCCCGGCCTGCCCAGCCATCCCCAGCATGCGCGCGCCGCGGCCTTGCTGCGCCCGGGCCGCTTCGGCGGCCTGCTGGGCGTGGAGCTGGCTGACGGCATAGATTGTTTCGATTTTCTCAATCATTTGCGAATCGTGCTCAATGCGACCCATCTGGGCGATACCCGCAGCCTGGCGTTGCCGGCGGCGCACACCATCTATTACGAGATGGGAGCACAGCGCCGCGCGGAGATGGGCATCGCCGACAGCCTGATCCGGGTTTCAGTCGGGATCGAAGACGAAACCGATTTGTTGCACGATTTCGACCAAGCACTAGTCGCTGCCGCCTCCCGCTAGGCGTTTCTGTTGATTGCACAGACCGCTAAAAGCTAGTAGTGGTGCGGCTTGCGGGCCTGTCGTGCTTGACAGGCCCAGGTGCGGGGTGCCTAATATGCCACTGTGCCGCCGTGCTTGAACGCCCCGGAAAACAGGGCGCAATCCTGTGGTGCAGCAGTCATTACGCTGCGTTATCGCGGCGCAAGAATCATCAAGTCGTCATTCGTCTGTTCTGACGCGATTCCCTGGCCTTGTGGTCCCGGGTCGTGAAAAATCCTACTTTGTGAGGGGTAACACTGAATGAACAAATCCGAACTCATCGATCACATTGCCAGCAAGGCCGACATCTCGAAGGCGGCGGCAGGTCGTTCGCTTGATGCATTGATCGGTGCCGTCAAAACGACGTTGAAAAAGGGCGGTACGGTTACGCTGGTCGGTTTTGGCACGTTTGCCGTGTCCTCGCGCGCAGCCCGCACCGGGCGCAATCCGCGCACCGGCGAGGCCATCAAGATCAAGAAGGCCAAGGTGCCGAAATTCCGTCCGGGCAAAGCCCTCAAGGATGCCGTCAACTGACGCGACGCGTGCCAGCCAGGCCGCGATTGGCCGGGCAGACGGGCTGATTTGCCGATCGTTTTGCAGTTCGCTATACTTCAGCCCTCGCATGACTTTGAGTGGCCCCGCGAAGGGTGCTTAGCTCAGTTGGTAGAGCGGCGCCCTTACAAGGCGTAGGTCACAGGTTCGACCCCTGTAGCACCCACCATCAAAGCTGCGTCAATGAGGCACTTGGAGAAATCTAAGTGCCTTTTTTGTTGCCTGGGCGCTGTCAAACCGCTCCCTGCCGCCTATAGGCTGGCGCCGCCGTCGACGACCATCAGGCAGCCGGTGACATAGGCGGCCTCGTCAGAGGCCAGGAACAAGGCCGCATTGGCGATGTCCCAGGGGCTGCCCTGGCGTCCCATCGGGCAGCGGGCGTCTCTGGCCTGGTGCCCCTGCGCAGCGGCCTGTGCATCGTCATAGAGGGCGTCGGCATGGGGGCTGCGTATCATCCCGGGAATGATGCAATTGCTGCGTACCTGGTCAGCGGCATATTGCCGTGCAATCACGCGTGTCATGTGGTTGAGGGCGGCTTTCGCGGTGCTGTACGACAGGAACTGCATCGGGCTCCACTTCAGGCTGGCGGTCGACGAGACGTTGATGATGGCGCCGCCACCGCGGGACCTCATCTGTGGCAGAAAGGCGCGCGCCATCGCCATCGAGCCGCGGACGTTCACGGCCATGACGTGATCCCAGTCCTGATCCTGCACGGCGAGAAGATCCCCCTGGATTTCGATGCCGACGTTGTTGTGCAGGATATCGATGCCGCCGAAGCGCTGCGTGATCTCCTGTGCCACTTCCGCGATCCGCCCGGAGTCCGTGACGTCGAGTGCAAGCGCCAGGGCCTGTCCGCCCTCAGCGCGAATGCGTTCAGCCGTTTCATGGGCCGCGTCAGGCGAGCGGTCGGTACAGATGACGGTGGCGCCTTCCTGGGCGAAGCGCAGGGCACAGGCCGCGCCGTTACCGATCTGGTCGGCAGCGGAGAAGGGGCTCCTGAGCGTGCCTGCGCCTGCAACCAGGGCTATTTTTGATGCCAATCGCATGGTCGATATCCCCCGGTCTCAGTCGCGCGTGAACTCGGCGCCACCCTTGGGGCGGATATACCGGGGCAGCGGCAGGCCGGCCGG
Source organism: Pseudomonadota bacterium (assembly GCA_023386765.1). GTDB lineage: Bacteria > Pseudomonadota > Gammaproteobacteria > Burkholderiales > Burkholderiaceae_B > Bordetella. The sequence continues at coordinate 6,059 of JAEWJD010000226.1, forward strand.
CCGGGCGGCTTCGATGATGGAGTCCTCGATGGCTCCGGCATCGCGGATGTTGGCGAACGTGCTGTCGACGAAGTTGATGTTCGCGCCAAATACGACCATGAAGCCTTCGGCCGGCCCGGGCGCATCTTCCGGCACGGCAAATGTATGGATGGACCCGCCGGGTTCATACAGATAGCTGCCTGCCGTCTGCGGGTCATCGGGATACTCGATGTAGTTCCATTGCCCTTTGGTGGTGAAGAAATGCACCACGCCGGTATGGAAATGGGTGGGCAGCTGCGTGCCGGGCGCGAACTTTCCGTACAACACCCAGATGCCATTTTCCCGGTCAAGGAAAAGAGGGATGATCGAAGAGCCGGGGGCAGCGCCCGGCAGCTCAACGCCGTCGTGGATATTGACGGTCAGCAGGCGTTCTTGATGCGTGATGGTGTACGGTCGTGTCATGGCGGTTCCTGGTCGTGATGAAAGTTCAGGTGGGCGCAGCCGGCGCGCATGATTCGCGCAATATCAGCTGCGTTTTGATAACGATGCGGTTGCCTTCGGCCGCAGGGGACTGGCGATCAAGTTGCTTGAGCACCAGTTGGGCTGCGCAGGTGCCGACGGCCTCCAGATCCCAGCTCAAGGAAGTGATGGAGGGGCTGAACAGGCGAGAGAGATCGGTGTCGCCGATGCTGATCACGCTGACGTCCTGCGGCACCGAGTCGCCCGTGTGCCGCAGGGCTTGCAGGACGCCGGACAGGATTCGGGTGCCCAGACAGACGAACGCGGTTGGACGATCGGCCTGCGACAGCAAAGACATCGCTTCGGCGAAAGCGAATTGCATCGCTGATTGCTCGGCGCGGATGAGGGCGGGGTCAGGTTCGGTGCCGCGCGCTTCAAAGGCCTGGCGGTATCCGGCGATACGGGCTTTGCCGGTTCTCAGTTCCGTGCCCGGGGTCAACAGCGCAATCCGTGTATGACCCAGGTTCAGCAGGTATTGCGTGGCTTGGTAGGCACCGGCTGCGTGATCGACGTGTATGCCGGTGGACAGATCGCCGAACTCCCGGTCGAGCGCCACGACCGGCAACTGTTGGGAGAGTTCGTCGATGAAGCTGGCCGACTCCCGTTCGCAGGGCCCGAGAATCAAGGCATCGACCCGGCGGCCACGAAAAATGTCGACCAGCGATGCTTCGCGGCGGCGTTCATTATGGGTACTGGCCACCAGCAAGGAGTAGCCCTCTGCCTGCAGCGCGGCTTCCGTCGCGGTGATGATGCGGGCATACAGCGGGTTGGCGAGATCGGACACCAGCAGCCCGATGACGCCGGAGGATTTTGTGCGCAGGCTTCTCGCCACGGCGTCCGGGCGATAGTCCAGACTGCGTGCTGCCTGTTCGACAGCGGCGATCGCGGCATCGCTGACGCGTCCGGTGCGATTGAGCGCACGCGATGCCGTTCCCAGGGAAACCCCAGCTTTCTTGGCGACATCGCGGATGGTGATTCGGTCTTTCATGGTTGGGATTCTTTCTGTGCCGAAAGGGCCTAACATACACCGTCTTCGGCACGTGGCCGGCTAGCTGCGGGGGCGGATCGGGGCACTGCCGTCCCAGGATTGCCCTGCTTTGCGGATCTCGTCGAAGTACTCGCCCTTGCCACCTTTCAGTTCCGATACCTCGATCATCGCGCTAGGCAGGTCGGGGTGCACAAAGTAGGCAAAGCGGCCCCGCAGGCCCATCCTGCCGCCGTGTCCTTCCGAATAACCGTGGCGGAGCAGGTGTTCGCAGTAGGGGTCGAAGTTATCGAGTGTCCAGAAAGCGATGTGTTGCGCGCACTCGCCGCCTTTGTTCAGAGAGTCCAGGTATAGCGAGGGTGCGTTATCGCGTTGCTGGATCAGTTCGATCTGCAGGTCGCCGGAGTTGGCAAGCGCAATCGACAGGCGAGGAGGGCGCGAAGGCTGGCCCTGGTAGCGAAATTCGGTCGTACCGACCTCTTCCTTGTAGAACCAGGGGCCGACCCCCAGCGTTTCGGACCACTGTTTCATGGCTTTTTCGATGTCCCGCACGACGTAACCAATCTGTCGGGTGCCGCCAAGAAGAATGCTCATGTTTTTCCTCAATTCATGTGGGCCCCGCCGTTGATGTCCAACGTCGTGCCGGTGATGTAGCTGGATAGATCGCTGGCCAGGAATATGCAGCCCGCGGCCACTTCGTGAGGGCGGCCCGCGCGGCCGAGCGGCCAGGCTGCCGCAGCGGCGTCCTTGCTTTCATCCGAACGTGCGCTGCGGGAAAAGTCCGTCGTGATCAGGCCGGGCGCGATGGCATTGACCCGGATCTGGTATGGGCCCAGTTCCTTCGCCATCGCGCGGGTCAAACCCTGTACGCCTGCCTTGGCGGCGCAGTAATGTACGCCGCCAAAAATCCCGCCACCGTTCTGAGCCGAGAGCGAGGAGATCGAGATGATGCTCCCGGAGCCGCGCTGGCGCATGACGGGGACCACGGCCTGGCTCAGGGTGAAAACTCCCATCAGATTCACTTTCAGCATGCGATCGAAATCGCTGATCGAGAGATCGAAGAAGGTGGTTTTCTGGGTGATTGCCGCGTTGTTCACCAGAACGTCGATGGCGCCACCTGACCAGGCGATGATCTGCGCCACGGCGCGGTTGCATTGCCCGGGGTCGCTCACGTCACAGCCGATGGCAAGCAAACGTTCTGGCGAGACGCCAATATCATTGGCGCACTCGTGTATCCCGGTTTCGTCCAGATCGAGGACCGCCACTCTCGCGCCGTGTTCGAGAAAACGCTTTGCCGTGGCTTTGCCTATGCCTTTGGGGTGAGCCGCGCCCGAAATGAGGGCGACGCGGTCTTGGAGCAGTTTCATTGGGGTCTCGAGGAGCAGGAAGCAGGAAAATGGCCATGCGGCGGTGGCCGGGATTTACTGGGGCTGGATGCCGGCGTCTCGGGCAATGACTCGCCAGGCCTCTATGTCCGCGAGCGTGGCTTTCTCATGGGCGGGGCCAGGTACATACTGGGCCGTGATGCCCAGGCCGAGGAGCTTGTTGATGACATCGGGCTCGCTGAGCGTGTTCTTCAGCGTGCCGGACAGACGCTCGACGATCGCTTCAGGCGTGCCGGCGGGGACATACATTGCCCAGTTCAGGTCACGGTCGAAGTCGATGCCCTGTTCTTTGTAGCTGAGGACATCAGGCACGCTCGGTGAGCGCTTGGTACAGACGCCCAGCGCTTTGACCTTGTGCTGGGTGACCATCGGAGTGGCCGTCGCCATGTCGACAAAACCCAGGTCCACATGTCCACCGATGACGTCGGTCATGACTTGCGTGGTGCCCTTATAGGGAACATGCTGGATTTTCAGGTCACTTTTCTGCACCAGGGCTTCTCCGCAGAAATGGCCGGTGGAGCCGATGCCCCAACTGGCGTACTGCACAGGCGTTTGGCGGGAAGCGGCCAGCGTCTTGAGCTCGGCGATGTCATTGGCCGGGAAGTCGTTGTTCGCCACGATCACGATGGCCGAGTTGCCGATAGCCCCCAGCGAGGTGAAGCTCTTGATCGGGTCATATGGCAAGTCCCGGTAGACCGAAGGCGACAGCACGTGCGTCGTCATTCCTCCGATGGTGATGGTGTAGCCATCGGGGGCCGAACGGGCGACTGCCGTGATGCCGATGGTGCCGCCAGCGCCAGGTTTGTTCTCGACGATGACCGGTTGTTTGAGTTCGGCCGAAAAGCGCTCGGCCAGGATGCGACCCAGCGTGTCGCCGCCACCACCTGCAGAAAACGGCAGCAGCATCCGGATCGGGCGATTCGGGTATTCGTCGGCATGCGCTGCAGCAATGCTTGCCGTGATGAGTATGGCAGTGGCGATGGACAGTTTTTTCATGGTTGTCTCCCTGGGTCTGTCTCCCGTTGCCATGTCTGGCCGGCAACGGTGCTGTGCAACTACGTGGGCTTGGGTGGTTTTTGCGCGCGGGCAGGTGCACCGCCGCGGTTACAACAATCCGAGGGAACGCAGTTTGGCGTCCTGGCAGGAATAGGGGCGCTCGCAGATCACCTTGGCTGAGCCGGGCGCAAACTCAAAGGTTGCCGCCATGCGCACACGAAAGGCGCGCCCGGTCGGTTCGTAGGTCTTGCCATTGACCGTGAAGGGACCGGTGTGGGTGCCGGACAGCCAGAATTCCACCAGCACGATATCCGTGCCTTCGGCTGCCGCGATAGCGATGATCTCGTTCTTCAGGTCGGGGAAGGAGGCGCGTGATGAGTGGAAGTAACCCATGACTTCGTCCACGCCATCGAAAACAGCACCGCTGGCGTGCATTTCATAGCGCGGGTGTTCAAACGTATCGATGACCTTATCCCATTCCTGGATGCATTCCAGGGCCATGTGGTCTCTTACGGTTTTGATTCGTTCTGCTTGCAGGTTCATGCGGAAACCATCCTTTTGTGGAAACGTTTCCGCAAATTATGATGCAATGAAAATAAGATAAAAACCTAGGGAATACCATTATTTGTGGAAACGATATCTCATAAGAAGGAAAGTCCAGCAGGCGGCAATCAGCGGGGGGTCTGGAAAAATGGCGGCCAGATCCGGAGCACGCGTGGCAATCCGTTCAGGCGCAATGCTTCACTTTTGATATTAAGCTTGCGAATCATTCGCATTTGATATATCGTGATGGACTTGCAAACGCCGGGGGCAGGTCAGTTTCTGACCGTGCGGCCGGCGGTAGTCGTCAATGTTTCTGGCTGATTCATGCCTAACCCACATAACGGTTGGATGTCTACTCCGCAGTCCTCTCTCGGGCTGCGTGTAGGCGCCGGCGTCGCTGTGCTTGCCGTGCATGCGGCGGTCATCGGTGCAGTTTTCTTCATGGACTCGGAGCCCCCTGAAATGGTGGAGCCCGAGCCCGTCATGGTGAGCATCATCGAAGCGCCGATGGTGCAGGTGGCCAAAGCCGAGCAACTGGTCGAGGAAACGCCTCCGCCAGAGCCCGAGCCGGAGGTCGAGCCGCCACCACCCGAGCCGGAGCCTGAGATCGAACCGGAAATCGAGCCCGAGCCCGAGCCTGAGCCCGAGCCCGAGCCGGTTGTCGAGAAGGCTCCCGAGCCGGCGCCCAAACCCAAGCCCAAGCCAAAACCCAAGCCTCAGCCGAAGCCGCAGCCCAAGCCGCAGCCGGTCGAGCAGCCCAAGGTCGAGGCCGCGCCCAGCGGCGCCACCGAAGGTGAGCAGGTCACCCAGGCTCCCACGCCTGGCCCGGCCCCGGATGAGCCGGTCTTCATGACCAGCGTGGAATATCTGGGCAAGCCGCCGGCGCCGAAGTATCCCAGCGATTCCCTGCGCCGGCGCGAGCAGGGCAGGGTGTTGGTGATGGTGCAGATCAGCCCGCAAGGCAATGTGGAAAAAGCCTGGATCGATACCTCGTCCGGGTACCGTCGTCTGGACAACGCCGCGCTGGAGACGGCGCGCAAGGCGCGCTTCAAGCCGGCCATGCGCAATGGCAAGGCAGTGACGGGCCAGGCCAGAATTCCGTATGACTTTGAAGTCAAGTAAGTCAAGCTACAGGTAAAGGGAACACGATGTTCAACGTACTTCAGAATGCCATGATGGCCGTCGCCCAGGCGCTGCCCGAGGCTGAGTCCGCCCCGGGCAGCGCGCCCGCCGCGGCCCCCGGCGTGACGCCGGATCCAGCGCTGGCCGCGCCGCCGCCCGCGCTGGCACCACTTCAGCAAAGCGCCGATACGCTCAATGCGGCCGCGCAGAATGCGCCGCCCGATATGGGTTTCCTGCATTTTGTGGCCCAGACCGATTTCGTCGGCAAGACGCTGTTCATCATCCTGATCCTGATGTCGCTGGTGACCTGGTATCTGATCGTCGTGAAGGTGGTCAGCAACCTGCGCATGCGCAAGCGCTCCGGCACTTTCCTGAACCACTTCTGGAATGCCAGCTCGCTGCAGCAGGTCGAAAACGAGATCGTCACGCACGGCGCGCAGGATCCCTTCTCGCACCTGACCAGCCACGCCATTCATGCGCAGAGCCATCACGCCAAGTTCGGTGCGACCAAGCTGGAAGAGGCGGGCAGCAACAGTGAATTCGTCACCCGTACCATGCGCAAGGTGATCGACGAGGAAACCGCCAAGCTCGAGAACGGCCTGACGGTGCTGGCGTCGGTCGGCTCGACCGCCCCGTTCGTGGGCCTGTTCGGTACGGTGTGGGGCGTGTATCACGCGCTGGTCGGGATCGGGCTGTCGGATGGCGTGACCATCAACCGCATTGCCGGTCCGGTGGGCGAAGCCCTCATCATGACGGGCCTGGGCCTGGCCGTGGCCATTCCCGCTGTGTTGGCCTACAACATGTTCGTGCGCAACAACCGCGTGTATCTGTCGCGTCTGGATGCCTTCGCGCATGACCTGTTCGCCTTCCTGACCACCGGCCAGCAGGTCGAGGTGTCGGATGGCAAGGTGCGTGCCCTGGGCCGCCAGCGCCACGCCCGAGGGGGTGAATAATGGCTTTCGGCAGCTTCGACAATAAAGGGTCGGGCGGCCATACCGTGTCCGAGATCAACATGGTGCCGCTCATCGACGTGATGCTGGTGCTGCTGGTGATCTTCATCATCACGGCGCCGCTGCTGGCGCATTCCATCAAGATCAATATGCCGCAGGTGTCGGCCGAGCAGGTCCAGGAAGACCCGAAAACGGTCGACCTGGCCATCGATGCCAATGGCGCGATCTTCTGGGATGAGATGCCGGTCACGCTGGAAGATCTGCCGCAGCGTTTTCAGGCCATTGCCGGCGACAAGCCGCAGGCTGAGATCCGCATCCGCGCAGACCAGAATACGCGCTATGAAACCCTGGCGCGTGTGATGGCCTCGGCACGCCGCTCGGGCATGGCACGCATCGGTTTCGTGACCACGCCGGCACCGGCCGAAGGCGCGCCGGCCGCGGCCGCGCCCTGAGCCTGGGACGCCTCTGCTGGTACCCGGCCCCCCCCG
>JAEWJD010000230.1 GCA_023386765.1 Pseudomonadota bacterium
TTGCCGCAGCCCGAGGGCCCGACCAGCGCGACCAGCTCGCCGCTGTGAAAGCGGCGGGAAAAATCATCGACGACCCGAAGGTCGCCGAATTGTTTGATGACATGCTCGAAAGTCAGATCCATGGGCGTCTCGACCGCCTTCGCGGCACTGCAAGTACGCCCTAATCTACCGACTCACGATATCCATCCCAACGACATCTCTCTCATGTTTTCACAACTGGGGGAGATATGCGGGCGTATCAGCCCTCGATGCCGCGCGAAGACAGGTAGTCTTCGTAGCCGCCGCGATAGTCGATGATCTCGCCCGTGGGCAGGATTTCGATCACGCGCGTGGCCAGGCCCGACACGAACTCGCGGTCATGCGAGACGAAGAACAGCGTGCCCTCGTACTTCTCGAGGGCGAACTGCAGGGACTCGATCGACTCCATGTCCAGGTGGTTGGTCGGCTCGTCCAGCAGCATGACGTTGTGGCGGCCCAGCATCAGGCGCCCGAAAGTCATGCGGTTCTTCTCGCCGCCGGACAGCACCTTGGGGGCCTTGGGCAGATCATCGCTGGAGAACAGCAGACGGCCCAGCGCCGAACGGATGGCCTGATCGTCGTCGCCCGGTTGGCGGTGCTCGGCCATCCAGTCGAACAGGTTGATGTCGGTTTGCAGAAATTGATCCGAGACGTCCTGGGCCATGTAGCCCAGATCGGCGTTCTCGGCCCACTTCACGCTGCCCCTGTCAGGCGCCAGATCAGTGGCCAACAAACGCAGCAGCGTCGTCTTGCCCACGCCGTTGGCGCCGATGATGGCCACTTTTTCACCCGCGTCGATCATGGCCGAGAAATTCTTGATAACCGGCGCGTCATAGCTCTTGCATACCTTCTCGGCCGTCACGGCCAGACGGTGCAGCACCTTGTTCTGCTCGAAGCGGATGAAGGGGTTCTGGCGCGACGACGGTTTGACCACGACCTGCTCGGACTTGATGCGGTCGATCTGCTTCAGGCGCGAGGTGGCCTGGCGCGACTTCGATTTGTTGGCCGCGAAGCGGCGCACGAAATCCTGCAGTTCGGTGATCCGTTCCTTGGCCTTGGCGTTATTGGCCGACAGGCGCTCGCGGGCCTGGGTCGAAGCCAGCATGTAGTCGTCGTAGTTGCCCGGATAGATACGGATCTCGCCGTAATCCACGTCGGCCATGTGCGTGCACACCTGATTCAGGAAGTGACGGTCGTGGCTGATGATGATCATGGTGCTCTGGTAGCTGTTGAGCACCCCTTCCAGCCAGCGGATGGTGTTGATGTCCAGGTTGTTGGTCGGCTCGTCCAGCAACAGCACATCGGGGTTGGAGAACAACGCCTGGGCCAGCAGCACGCGCAGCTTCCAGCCCGGGGCGACTTCGTTCATCATCAGGTTGTGCTGATCGACCTCGATTTCCAGGCCCAGCAGCAGCTCGCCGGCACGCGCTTCGGCGGTGTAGCCGTCATATTCGGCGAACTTGGCCTCCAGTTCGGCGGCGCGCATGTAGTCGTCTTCGGTCGCCTCGGGATTGGCGTAGATGGCATCGCGCTCGGACATGGCTTCCCACATCTCGGTGTGGCCCATCATCACCACGTCCAGCACCCGCTTGTCCTCGAAGGCAAACTGATCCTGGCGCAGCTTGCCCAGACGCAGGCCCGGCTCCAGCGACACGTTGCCCGCAGAGGCCTCGAGGTCCCCCCCGATGATTCTCATGAAGGTGGACTTGCCCGAACCGTTTGCGCCGATCAGGCCATAGCGGTTGCCTTCGCCGAACTTGACGCTGACGTTCTCGAAAAGCGGTTTGGGACCAAACTGGATAGTGAGATTGGCGGTAGAGATCACGATGTTTGTAAGCGGGGCTTGGCGCCCGAAACGGGCTGCCGGCACGCGAGGCGTACCGGCGTGAAGACAGCGCGCGCCGGAAAATCCGCCGCGCGCGATTGAGTGAATCGTACAGTGTACCAGCCCGGCGCGTTCGCAGCAGGGCCGCGCGCCATCAGTGGTGGTGCTCGTCGATCACCAGATGAGCCAGGCCACGCTCGGTGGCCACCCCCACCTTGCGCCCGATCGGCAGGGTCGCCTTGGTATTGCCATGGCCGTACGGCAGGCCGCAGATCACCGGCACCTTGGCCTCGCGGCGCAGCCACTTGACCACTTCCGGCATGTCATAGCCTTGGTCGTGAGCGGCCAGTTTGTATTCGGTGAACGTGCCCAGCACGATGGCTTTCTGGCGCTGCAGCACGCCGGCCAGCAACAATTGCGTCAACATCCGCTCGACGCGGTAGGGATGCTCCCCCACGTCTTCCAGGAACAGGATGCCGCCGCGCACCTTGGGGAAATACGGCGTACCCAGCAAAGCGGTGAGCATCGCCAGATTGCCGCCCCACAACACGCCACGCGCATCCACGGCATCGGCGTCGCGGGTTTCAAAGCTGAGGATTTCGAGCTCGCCGCGCATGATCTCGCCGAACAGCGCCACGGTCAGTTCATCGGTGCGCTTGCCGCCGAAGTCACGCACGGCGGTCGCGCCGCTGTAGCTCTCGGCGCCGGTCTGCGCCAGCAGCGCGAGACTGAATGCGGTGAAATCGCTCATGCCGACAAAGCGCTTGCCGCTGTCGGCCATGGCTTTCCAGTCGATCTGGGGCAACAGCCGCGTCAGACCATAGCCACCACGCGTGGCCATGACAATCGGATGTTTCTGGGCCGCGGCACGCGTCAAGGCCGCCAGACGCTGCTTGTCGGTGCCGGCAAAGCGCTGGTGCACGGCCAGCGCACTGCGGTCGACCGTGGTTTTGAACCCCTCTGCGGCCAGGCGTTCGCGCGCGAGATCCAGCGTGACCGGATCGGCCACGGCCGACGAGGGTGACACCAGATAGATGCCGCCCGCCTGACCATGCTGGGCATGGCAGGCCGGCCCGCAGGCCTGGCCGGGAGCGTGATCGTGACCGTCGTGGCGGGGAGTCTTCATGATGGATTGCGTTCCTTGTTGCGGCGTTCGCGGAAAAACGCCCGCAGCAGATCGCTGCAGGGTTGGGCCAGCACACCGCGGGTGATCGAAGTCTGGTGATTGAGTTGCCCGACCGAGGCAATGTCGAGCACGCTGCCGCAGGCGCCGGTCTTGGGATCGGTCGCGCCGAAGACCACACGCGCCAGGCGCGCATGCAACATGGCGCCGATGCACATGACGCAGGGCTCCAGCGTGACGTAGAGGGTCAGGCCCGGCAGACGGTAGTTGCCCAGGCGGCCGGCGGCCGCGCGCAAGGCCACCACCTCGGCATGGGCGGTGGGGTCGGCATCGGTGATGGTGCGGTTGGCGCCCAGGCCCAGCACTTCGCCATCGGCGCCGACAATGACCGCGCCGACCGGCACTTCCCCGGCCGCATAGGCCAGGCGTGCCTGCTCCAGGGCCAGGGCCATGCAGGCCTCGTCGTGCGCCAGCGACATTGCCTGGCTTGCCTCGTCAGCCTCCATAAGCCCTCGACTTCAGGGAAATGGAGCCCGCCAGGCTGACCAGGGCGGCTTCAAGCAGGTGATAGAGCTCGGCATCTTCGCCATAGCGGGCGAAGTTCAGGTTCGACACGCGCCCCTGCTCGACAAAGCCCCAGGCCCGGCTGCGCTTGTCGCGATGGTTGGGATCCCAGACGCCGAAGGCATAGCCGCCGGCGGCCCGGACCAGGGAAAAGCACGGGATGTCGGTATAGCCATCGCCCACGAAGATCATCTGATCCAGCGGCACCCGCAGGCGATCCTGCGGCACCTTGCGATTGACCTCGAACGGACGGCTGCGGAACTCCGGCCCGACCAGCCCTTTCTGGATATGGAACAGATAGCGCGTTTTGTCGGTGAAGCTGACGATGCGGCGCGGAAAGGCAATGCCACCGTGCTCGTCGTAGATGAATTCGGAAGCCCAGATATCCGTGAACTCGCCGGCGATCGGCGTGGCGCGCACGATATCGCCGATCCCGCTGGATATCAGATAGAACTCCAGCTGGATGCGCGGCTGGGCGGCCCGCACGGCCTGGCGCAGGCGTTCGAACAGCGTGGTGACGCCCGGATGCAAGGGCAGCCGGCGTCCCCAGGCCTGCAGGCGGTCGCGGGTGATCAGGCCATGCTTGCCCTGGCGCGACAGCTCGATCATCTTGTACAGATAGGCCGGCACCGGATCCCAGTCGCCTTGCGACAGGAGAGGATCGACCTCGTCTTTCCAGAATGCAGCCGTATCCACACCCAGGCTTTCCAGAAAGCCGGTGGTGCTGTCCGGGGCCAGCGTGTCGTCGAAATCGAATACCAGGGCGATGACGTCGGACATTCAGGGAAACTCAAGTGGGCAAGCCGCCATTTTGCCTGATTGCGGCCTGCCCTGCTGCCGGCGTGGCCTCAGCGGGCCATGCCATCGGCCGGCACTGGCACTTCGGTCTCGCGCCAGATGCCGCCCCCATGCACGCTGCCGTGCATGCGGGTATGGCCGTTGTCTTCCATCTGCCGCATGCAATCGCTGCGATGATCCCCCGGCAGACGGTCGCAACGCATCATGCGATTGCGCTGGTAGTCGGTCGAGGGGTCATGCAGACGGTTGCGGTGCGTCTCGGCGCGGGCAGCGCCCGCTTCGCGCATGCAGCTATGACGAACCGTGACTTCGGGGGCATTGCGGCAACGTGCCACTTCACTGCGGTAGACCGAGTCGGCCGACGGTTGCGGCGGCGCCGCCCGGGCCGGCGTGGCTGCCGACAGCGCGGCCCCCAGGGCAAGGAGCGACACGGCAGCCAGCGTGGCGGAGGATTTGCGAATGGCATGCATGCGTACAAGCTTCATGACAATCTCCCGTTAGAAGGCGGGTTGCCCGGCGGGCCGCCCGCGCACAAGGTTCATGTCCTACCTTACGCAAAACCGCCGCCGGCCGCGCGCGCAAATCACTACAAGTGATACAAGACGCAACGTCCTATCAGACATCGCCTTCGGGTTTGTGAGGCGCGTTCGGCCCGACCTCGACGTCCACATTGCGATAGACCGCCGCGCGCATCAGCAACATGGCCGTCACCGGCGAGGTCAGCACCAGCAGCACGATGATCACGATCTCATGGATCACCAGCCGCGAGCCCAGATAGGAAAACAACAGGGAAGACGCCACCAGCACGCTGATGGCGCCCAGGGTATTGGCCAGGGTCGGCGCATGGATGCGGGCATAGAAATGGCGGAAACGCAGCAGGCCGATGGCACCCGTGAGCGAGACCACGCCCGCGAACACCAGCAGCAGGCTGACCGGCACGGCGATCCACCAGGGCAAACCGTTGGCTGTCATGGCTCGATGACCTCCCCGCGCAACAGAAACTTGGCCATCGCCGCCGAACCGACGAAACCGAACAGGGCGATCAGCAGCGCAATGTCGAAATACACGCCCGTGCCGGCCCGGATGCCGAATACCAGCATGACCAGCATGCCCTGGATATAGAGCGCATCGAGGCCCAGTACCCGATCCTGGGCGGTGGGGCCGCGCAAGACGCGGATCACCGCGCAGCCGGCACCGAGCGAAAAGCAGATCAGCGCAAACGACGCCGACCAGTAGAGCAGCATGTCCATCAGTCGAATACCTCTATCAGGGTGCGCTCATAGCGCCGCTTGATCAAGGAGATCCATTCTTCCTCGTTCTGCAGATCCAGCACGTGCAGCGTCATGATGTGATTGGTGGAAATATCCACCAGCACGGTGCCGGGCGTATAGGTGATGATGCAGGCCATCATGGCCAGGCCGTGCGGGTCGCGCAGCTCCAGCGGCACTTCCAGAAAGCCAGGCGACATCGGCAGGCGCGGCCGCCAGACAAACTGTGCCACCGCCCAGTTCGAACGCACCACGTCGACAAAAACGCGCCACACCAGCCCCGGCAACAACCAGATCCGGCGCGGGCGTGCCTTCAGCGGGCGCAGCCGCATCGAGGCCCAGCCCAGCCAGATCCCCAGCGCGGCCCCCACCAGCACCTGCCCCCAGGACATCGACTGGTTCAACAGCAGCCACAACAGCAGCATGCAGACGGGCAGCACGGCGCGTGTCAGCCATTTACGCATGTCAATGCCCTCCCAACGGACGCACCGGCAGCTTGCCCAGCACGGCCTCGATATAGAGCTCGGGTTTATCCAGCGACTGGGCGGCGGCATCCAGGTAGGCCGACACCGGCCCGGCCCCGACCGCCAACGCCACGCACAGCAGGATCAGCACGGCCACCGGGCCTGCCTCCAGCAGGCGCAGCCTGGGCGTGGTGCGATCGTCACCGCCCCAGAAGCTGCGGATGCCCGCACGCCCCAGTGCCATCAAGCCAGCCAGCCCCGAGAGCAGCACCCCGGCCACCAGCAGCCAGCCGTCCATGGGCGGCGCCGACGTATTGACCGCCGACACGGCCGCCGACAGCAAGGAGAACTTGGCCACGAAGCCCGACAGGGGCGGCAGCCCCGTCACCAGCAGCGCGCAGGCCACGAAAGCCATGCCCAGGAACGCCATCGCCGCAGGAATCGCCACGCCCACGACGTCGTTGGGACGGTTGGGCGCCACCGGATCGTCCAGGTCGAAGCTGTCCATGGTCACGGCCAGCACGCTGGCGCCGAAGGTGCGCGTGCGTTCGATCAGCTCGATCAGCAGGAAGAAGGCCCCCGTGCCCCGCACCGAACTGACCAGATAGAACAGCGCCGGCCCGGTCAGGGTCACGCCGGGCATGCCCAACGCGGTCAGCAGCGTGCCGGCCGAGACGATGACGCAATAGCCGACCAGCTTGCCCAGTTGCTGGGACGCCAGGATACCCACCCCGCCGAAGATCAGCGTGGCCAGGCCGACCGCGAACATCCAGTCCAGGCTGAAGGCTGCTGGCGCCCCCGTGGGCAGCAGCAGCGACCCGATGCGCAGCAAGGCATAGATACCGATCTTGGTCATGATGGAGAACATCGCCGCCACCGGCGGAATGGCCGCGCCGTAACCATTGACCAGCCAGAAATTCAGCGGCCAGGCGCCCGCCTTCACCAGGAACGCCACCCCCAGGATGGCTGCACCGGCCTCGAACAACTGCCGCTCGCCACCGGCGAGTTGGCCCGCGCGCACTGCGAGATCCGCCATATTGAGGGTGCCGGTCACGCCGTAGATCAGTGCGATGCTGATCAGCAGCAGGAAGGAGGCCACCAGGTTCACCGCGATGTACTGCAGCCCCGCGCTGACCCGCGCGCTACCCGAGCCGTGCAGCATCAGGCCATACGAAGCTGCCAGCAGCACCTCGAAAAACACGAACAGGTTGAACAGGTCGCCGGTCAGGAAGGCGCCGTTCAAGCCCATCAGCAGGAACTGGAACAGGGAATGGAAATGCACCCCGGCGCGGTCCCAGTGAGCCAGCGAATAGATCAGTGTGGCCAGCCCCAGGGTGGCCGTCAGGGTGAGCATGACCGCCGCAAGCCGATCGACCACCAGCACGATGCCAAAGGGAGCCGGCCAGTCGCCCGGCAGATAGACGCCGATCCCCTGCGGCCAGATGTCGCCTGCCCCGGCCGCCAAGGCCAGCAAGGCCACGGCGGCCGCCAATTGCAGTACGGTCGAACACAGGGCGATGAAGGCACGCACCCGTCGCCGGGTATCGGCCAGCAGCAGCATGCCGGCGCCGGCCACCAGCGGCACGACGATCGGATAGATGGGGAGGTGTTGCAGCCAATCAATCACGATTCTTCGGGCTCCCGGCCATCAACGTGGTCGGTGCCGGTCAGGCCGCGAGAGGCCAGCAGCACCACAAGAAACAAGGCAGTCGTGGCGAACCCGATCACGATCGCCGTCAGCACCAGCGCCTGCGGCAACGGATCCGCATAGGCGGCGGGATCGGGCGGGGTCAGCGCATCGACCACCGGCGGCGTGCCGACCTTCAGCCGGCCCATACCGAAAATGAACAGGTTCACGGCATAGGACAGCAATGACAGCCCCATGATGAATTGAAAGGTGCGTGGCCGCAGCAGCAGCCAGACCCCCGAACCGGTCAGCACCCCGATGGCTGCCGCGTAGATCCATTCCATGCTCAGACTCCTTTGGCCGCGGCATCGGCCTCGATTTGCGCTTCGGCGATCTGGCGGCGCTGCGCGCGCACGGATTGGTGCGCCAGCGCCACCAGCACCAGTACGGCCGCACCCACCACCAGCATGTAGACCCCCAGATCGAACAGCAGCACGCTGGAGAGATGGATGTGTCCCACCAGCGGCAGCGCCACGTCCCAGGACAGGGCCGACAGGAACGGCCGCATGGCGAACCAGGCCGACATGGCGGCCGCCCCCGCGGCCAGCAGGCCCAGGCCGATCCAGTGCTGCGGATTCAGGCGGCTGCGCGACTCGACCCAGTACACCCCACCCACCATGTATTGCAGGATGATCGAGGTAGCCATGACCAGCCCGCCGACGAAACCGCCGCCTGGCAGGTTGTGCCCGCGCAGCAGCAGATACACGGAGATCAGCACGGCCATGGGCAGCAGCAGGCGTACCAGCACGGCCGCAATGCGCATCGACCCCGGCGGCAGCGAAGCCTTGGTGTCGGGACCGGGCGGCACCTGGCCGGGCTCCAGGCCATCCTGTTCACGCTGCTGGCGCGGCTGCTCGATGCTCTCGGGCGCAGGGCGGAAACGGCGCAGCAACGCATAGACCGTCAGGGCCACGATGCCCAGCACGGAGATCTCACCCAGGGTATCGAAACCGCGGAAATCCACCAGAATGACGTTGACCACGTTGGTGCCGCCCCCCTCGGGCAGCGCATTGCGCACGAAGAAGGAGGCGATGGTGTCACCCAGCGGGCGGGTCAGCACGGCATAGGCCAGCGCCGCCATCGACAGGCCGGCCGCACTGGCCAGCCCCAGGTCACGCAGACGGCGCAGACGCACCTTCAGATCCGGACGCCGATCCTCTTCGTCGGCCGCAATGCGCCGCGGCAGCCAGCGCAGGCCCAGGAGCAGCAGCACAACCGTCACCACCTCCACGGCCAGCTGGGTCAAGGCCAGGTCGGGTGCCGAAAACCACACGAAAGTCAGGCAGGTCACCAACCCGGCGCCGCCCGACAGCGTCAGCGAAGCCAGCCGGTGATACTTGGCCTGATAGGCCGCGCCCAGGGCGCACGCGCCGCCCACCAGCCACAGCACCACGAAGGCCGGGTCGGCGGCACTGCGCGCGCCCGCACCCTCGAACCAACCGAAGGCGCGCAACGGCAGCCATGCCACCAGCAAGGTACCGAACACGATGATCAGCATCTGCATCTGCAGGCGCGAAGACGCCAGTTGGCGCAGCACGGCGCGCGCCACCACGGCGCTGCCCTCGAACAGGTATTCGAAGGTACGCCGTCCATCCAGGCGGTAGATGAAAGGCACGCGGCCGGGATGCGCCGCCTGGTGGGCACGCAACCCCAGATACAGCAATATGCCGGCGGTGGTCGCCACCATGCTCATGACCAGCGGCAGATTGAAGCCGTGCCACACGGCCAGACTGAATTCGGGCATATCCGCGCCCAGGATGCTGCGGGCCGCGATGTGCAGCACCGGCCCCACCGTGACGCCGGGCAGCACGCCGATGACCAGACAGAGGGCAACCAGCAGCCCGCTGGGCACCAGCATGAAGCGCGGCGGCTCATGCGGGGCGCGAGGCAGGTCGGTAGCGGGCGGGCCAAAGAACACCTGCAGGATGAAACGCAGGGAATACGTGACGCTGAAGGCCCCGGCGATGGTTGCCATCAGGGGCAGGCCGTAGCGCAGCAGCGGATCGCCGGAGATGAAGGTCGTTTCGGCGAAGAACATTTCCTTGGACAGGAAACCGTTAAGCAGCGGCACGCCCGCCATCGAGGCTGCCGACACCATCGCCAGCGTGGCGGTGAGCGGCATGGCCGAATACAGGCCGCTCAGGCGGCCCATGTCGCGCGTGCCAGTTTCGTGGTCGACAATGCCGGTGGCCATGAAAAGCGAGGCCTTGAAGATGGCATGGTTGACCATATGGAAGACGGCCGCCACCAGCGCCAGGGGGCTGTTCAGGCCCAGCAGCAGCGTGATCAGGCCCAGATGGCTGATGGTGGAGTAGGCCAGCACGCCCTTCATGTCCTGCTGGAAGATGGCCGCATAGGCGCCCAGCACCAGCGTGCACAGCCCGGCCCCGCCGATGATCCAGAACCACTCGTCGGTGCCGGCCAGCAACGGCCAGAAGCGCGCCAGCAGGAACACCCCCGCCTTGACCATGGTGGCCGAGTGCAGATAGGCCGACACTGGCGTCGGGGCGGCCATGGCGTTGGGCAACCAGAACTGGAACGGGAACTGGGCGCTTTTGGTGAGTGCGCCCAGCGCCACCAGGGCCAGTGCTGCCGGGTACCAGGCGTCGGCCCGCACCAGATCGCCCGAGCGCAGCACCACGTCCATGTCATAGCTGCCGACGATATGGCCCAGCAGCAGCACCCCGCCCAGCAGGCAGAGCCCGCCGGCGCCCGTGACCGTCAGCGCCATGCGCGCGCCGCGCCGGGCATCGACGCGGTGATGCCAGTAGGCGATCAGCATGAAGGACGCCAGGCTGGTCATTTCCCAGAACATCACC
>JAEWJD010000233.1 GCA_023386765.1 Pseudomonadota bacterium
GGGGGGGGGCCGCCCGGGGGCGCGGGTTTGGGGGGGGGGCACGCCGCCTACTTGGCGAGAATGCGCATGGCCTGCTCCAGGCCGCCGACCGTGACCGGGTACATGCGTTCCTGCATGATGTCGCGCATCACGGCGATCGATTGCCGGTACTGCCAGTAGGCCGAGGGCTCGGGGTTGAGCCAGACGGCCTTGGGCCAGGTATCGAGCAGCCGCCGCATCCAGGTCGCGCCGGTTTCCTTGTTGTAGTGCTCGACCGAGCCGCCAGGATGCAGGATCTCGTAGGGGCTCATGGTCGCGTCGCCCACGATGATCAGGCGCCAGTCGGCGTTGTACTTGCGCAGCAGGTCCCAGGTGTCGATGCGTTCGGCGTGGCGGCGCGTGTTGTGCTGCCAGACCGATTCGTAGGGACAGTTGTGGAAGTAGTAGACGTCGAGATGGCGGAACTCGCTGCGCGCGGCCGAGAACAGCTCTTCGACGCGGGCAATGTGGTCGTCCATGCTGCCGCCGACATCCAGCAACATCAGTACCTTGACGGTGTTGCGTCGCTGCGGAACCAGGCGCAGATCCAGATGGCCGGCGTTGCGCGCGGTATGGGCGATGGTGTCGTCCAGGTCGAGTTCCAGGTCGGCGCCTTCACGCGCGAAGCGGCGCAGCCGGCGCAGGGCCACCTTGAAGTTGCGCGTGCCGAGTTCGACCTGGTCGTCGTAGTCGCGGAATTGGCGTGACTCCCAGACCTTGACGGCAGTGCGGTGGCCGGCCGATTCTCCGCCCACCCGGATGCCTTCGGGATGGTAGCCGCCGTTGCCGAAAGCCGAGGTGCCGCCGGTGCCGACCCACTTGTTGCCACCGGCGTGACGGCCCTTCTGCTCGTTCAGCCGTTCCTTGAAAAGCTCCATGAGCTTGTCCCAGCCATGCTTCTGGATGGCGGCTTTTTCTTCCGGGGTGAGGCTCTTCTCGAATTCCTTGATCAGCCAGTCCAGCGGGATCTCGCGATCGGCCGGCAGGGCCGCCTCGAGCTTCTTGTAGTAGCTGCCGAAAGCCTGGTCGTAGCGATCGAACAGGCTTTCGTCCTTGATCAGCGTGGTGCGGGCCAGGAAATAGAAGTCGTCCAGCGTGGGCGGCATCACCTGTGCGCGCAGCGCCTGCAGCAGCGTCAGGTATTCATTGACCGACACCGGCAGGCGGTGGTCGCGCAGGTGATAGAAGAATTCCGTCAGCATGGCGGGGGATCAGCGGCGCAGGTTGCGGGCCATGCCGGCCAGGCGCTCCAGCAGGTGGACGTCCTGTTCGTTCTTGAGCAGGGCGCCCGCCATCAGGGGCACGGCGCTGTCGGCGTCGATGCGCTCGGCTTCGATGCCTTCGGCCATCAGCAGCCGCAACCAGTCCAGCAGCTCCGAGGTGGAGGGTTTTTTCTTCAGGCCCGGCGCTTCGCGCAGGGCAAAGAACGTGTCCAGTGCGGCGCGCAGCACGTCGGCGCGCAGTTCGGGGTAGTGCACGGCCACGATATCGCGCATGGTGTCGCGGTCGGGGAAGCGGATGTAGTGAAAGAAGCAGCGGCGCAGGAAGGCGTCGGGCAGGTCTTTCTCATTGTTGGAGGTGATGATGACCAGCGGGCGGTGACGCGCGGCGATGGTCTCGCGCGTTTCGTAGACATGGAATTCCATGCGGTCGAGTTCGCGCAGCAGGTCGTTGGGAAATTCGATGTCGGCCTTGTCGATCTCGTCGATCAGCAGCACCACCGGCTCGTCGGCCTGAAAGGCCTGCCATAGCGTGCCCTGCACGATGTAGTTGCGGATGTCGCGGACTTTCTCGTCGCCGAGCTGCGAGTCGCGCAGGCGCGAGACCGCATCGTACTCATACAGGCCCTGGTGGGCCTTGGTGGTCGACTTGATGTGCCACTGCAGCAGGGGGCGGCCCAGGGCGCGGGCGACTTCCTCGGCCAGCATGGTCTTGCCGGTGCCGGGTTCGCCCTTGATCAGCAGGGGGCGTTGCAGGGTGAGGGCGGCATTGACCGCCAGCTTGAGATCATCGGTGGCAACGTAGCGGTCGGTGCCTTCGAAACGTTCGGATGGTGCGGGCGTTTGGGTCTGGGACATCGGGAGGCGGGAATCGGGTTGAGCCGGGCGCATCGCGCCGCTGCGGCAGACGGGGTGTGCAGGGATTATCGTACATTCCCGCTGCCCCGGGGCCAGGGCGCCGCCGGCCTACCCGCCGTGCCCGCCTAGCGGCCCGCGCGCTGACGGATCAGATCGATGTAGACGTCGCTGTCCAGCGGCGCGCCCAGGCGTTGGGCTTCCCACACGACCTGGCCCAGACAGTCCATGATTTCGTGAGCGGCCTGGTGCGCATCCATGCGGCGCACCAGTGTCTGGTAGGCATTGCGGATGCCACGCGGATGATCGATCGACAGCTGCTCCGCGATCGCCAGGTGCATGGACAGATGCAGAAAAGGATTGGTGCGTCCCTTCTCGACGGGATATTCCTGCGTCATGGCGTCCGGGCTTTCGAGGTCGCCGTGGTACTCGGGATGTTCCAGCACCCAGTCCAGCGCCATCGACTCCAGCGGCGTGAGCAGCTCGTTGGCGCGGTGTTTGCGCCAGGTTTCGATAAAGAATTCGCGAACTTGGTCGCGTGAGGGATTGAACATCTGTGGGCCAGGAAAAGAGCTTGCAAAACCTGCCATTTTACGCCTTGTGCGGATCGAGCCCCCGGATTGCGCTATAGAATGGTTCCATGTTCGCTGCCGGCAGCCATGCTGCCTGGTGGCACGCAGGTCATCAAAAAGTGGAGCAAGCCATGTCGTATCAACATATCAGGATCCCCGAGGGGGGGCAGAGGATCACGGTCAATCCTGATGGCGGTCTGAATATCCCCGATGAAGTCATCATTCCCTATATCGAGGGCGACGGCACCGGCGCCGATATCACCCCGGTGATGCTCAAGGTGGTGGATGCGGCGGTGCAGAAGGCCTATGGCGGCCAGCGGCGCATCCACTGGATGGAGGTCTATGCCGGTCAGAAGGCCACCCGCGTCTATGGCGAAAACCACTGGTTGCCCGAAGAAACCCTCGAGGTGCTGCGCGATTACCTGGTGTCCATCAAAGGCCCCATCACCACGCCGGTGGGGGCGGGCCTGCGTTCGCTGAACGTGGCGCTGCGCCAGCGGCTGGACCTGTATGCCTGCGTGCGCCCGGTACGTTACTTCCAGGGCGTGCCCACGCCGGTGCGCGAGCCACAGAAGACCAACATGGTCATCTTCCGCGAGAACTCCGAGGATATCTATGCCGGCATCGAGTACATGGCCGAGACGCCCGAAGCGCGCAAGCTGATCGATTTTCTGCAACAGGACCTGGGCGTGACCCAGATCCGTTTCCCCGATACGGCTTCCATCGGCATCAAGCCGGTCTCGCGCGAAGGTAGTGAGCGCCTGGTGCGCAAGGCCATCCAATACGCCCTGGACCACGACCGTGCGTCGGTCACGCTGGTGCACAAGGGCAATATCATGAAGTTCACTGAAGGCGGCTTTCGCGACTGGGGTTATGCCCTGGCCAGGCGCGAGTTCGGCGCCCAGCTGATCGACAACGGCCCCTGGTGCAAGATCAAGCATCCGCGTGGCGGGCGCGACATCATCATCAAGGATGTGATCGCCGACGCCTTCCTGCAGCAGGTGCTCATGCGTCCGGCCGAGTACGACGTGATCGCCACCCTCAACCTGGATGGCGATTACATTTCGGCGGCGGTGGCCGCGCAGGTCGGCGGTATCGGCATCGCCCCGGGCGGCAATATCTCCGACACCGTGGCGATGTTCGAGGCGACCCACGGCTCGGCGCCCAAGTATGCGGGCAAGGATTACGTCAATCCGGGCTCCGAGATCCTGTCGGCCGAAATGATGCTGCGCCACATGGGCTGGCTCGAGGCGGCCAACCTGATCCTCGCCAGCATGGAAAAAACCATCCAGTCCAAGCACGTCACCTACGATTTCGCCCGCCTGTTGCCCGGCGCGATCCAGGTCTCGTGCTCCGGTTTTGGCGCCAAGATGATCGAGAACATGTAAGCTGGCTGCCGTCGGGACGGGCTGCCGGGGATCGGCGCCCCCTTGGGAGAGGATTGAGAGGTTTTTGCACCAGAATGGCGCATTGCCAGGGCTAAATGCCCCGACCTAGGGCATTCCCCTAGTGTGACATGCCCGTAAGTGGTGCAGAATTCCGTCCCATGCAGGTGAGGAGACAGGCCCTGCATAAGGGCAGAAAAAAACCGGCGGCACTGCGGTTATAAAAATGAAGCAGTACCTAAAATAAAAAGTAAATGCACAACGGCTGGCACTTCGGTGCCGGCCGTTGTCGCTTAAAGGAGCCGTGTGTTGCCCACCGAGACGTCGGAACGCAATACCTCGCGCGGGACTGATCCGTCCCCGAACTCCCTCTATTGGCGCGCCAATGTGCGCCGTATCGTCCTGTTGCTGCTGGTCTGGGCCGCAGTGACCGTGGTACCGGTGTATCTGGCGCGTGAATACTGGCAATACGAAATCTTCGGCTGGCCTGCCGCCTACTGGATGGCGGCGTTCGGGGCCCCCCTGAGCTACCTGGTCATCATCGGCGTCTATGCCTGGCTGTCCAATCGTGCCGACGTGCGCCAGGGCCAGGAGGGCTGATGCCGTTCTGGGGCTCGACACCGCGTGAATTCACCCGCCGTCTGCGCTGGATCTACTCGCTGTATGCGGTGGGCTTCCTGCTGCTGGTGGCGTTGCTGGCCGCCGTCGAGATGGCCGGGATGCCGCGGCACTGGCTGGGCTACATCTTCCTGTTGGTGACCGTCAGCCTGTACGCCGGCATCGGCATCGTCTGCCGCACTTCCGACCAGGCCGAGTACTACGTGGCCGGCCGGCGGGTACCGGCCTTCTACAACGGCATGGCCACGGCGGCGGACTGGATGTCGGTCGCCTCCTTCATCGGCGTGGCCGGTACGCTGTATCTGTCCGGCTATGGCGGGCTGGCCTACATCATCGGCTGGACCGGCGGTTTCGTGCTGGTGGCCCTGCTGCTGGCCCCCTATCTGCGCAAGTTCGGCCAGTACACCATCCCGGATTTCCTGGGCGCGCGCTACGGGGGGCACCTGCCGCGCATGGCGGGCGTGGTGTGCGCCTTGCTTTGCTCCTTCACCTACCTGGTGGCGCAGATCTACGGTGTGGGCATCGTGACCACCCGCTTGACCGGCATTTCCTTTGAACTGGGCATCTTCGTGGCGCTGGGGGGAATGCTGGTGTGCTCTTTCCTGGGCGGCATGCGTGCGGTGACCTGGACCCAGGTGGGGCAGTACATCATCCTGGTGATCGCGTATCTGGTGCCGGTCATCTGGCTGGCGGTCAAGCATACCGGCACGCCCTTGCCGCAACTGGCGGGTTCTGCCCTGGTGCAGACCGTCAACGAGAACGAGCGCCGGGTGCTGGCCGAACCGGGCGAGATCGAGGTGCGTCAGTTGTGGGCCGAGCGGGCCCAGGAAATGCAGGCGCGCATCCAGGGCCTGCCGCATTCCTGGACGGAGGAAAAACAGGCGCTGAGGGCCCGGCTGGCCTGGATGAATGCAACCAATGCGCCCCTGGTGGAAATCCGTTCGCTGGAGCGCGAGCTGGCTACCTATCCGGCCAGTATCGAGGAAGCCCGCACAGTCTGGTCCAAGGCGCAGGCGCTTTATGCGGCACGGGCCGCGCCGGCCTTGCCGCATACCGAACCCTTTCCCTCGGAGGACGCGGGCGAGCGCAGCAACATGCGTATCAATTTCCTGGCAATGGCGATATGCCTGATGCTGGGTACGGCGGGCATGCCGCATATCCTGATGCGCTCCTACACCACCCCCTCGGTCGCCGATGCGCGCCGCTCGGTGACCTGGTCGTTGCTGTTCATTCTGCTGCTCTACCTGATGGCGCCAGTGCTGGCCCTGCTGGTGAAGTATGAAATCTATGCTCAGGTCGTGGGGATGGAGTTTTCCGATCTGCCGGCCTGGATCCACGCCTGGAGCGGGACTGACAGCAGCCTGCTGGAGGTGGCCGACGTCAACCATGACGGCGTGCTGCAGGCGAGTGAAATCCATCTCGGCGCCGAAATGGTGGTGCTGGCCATGCCGGAGATCGGCGGCCTGCCTTTCGTGATTTCGGGTCTGGTGGCTGCCGGCGGTCTGGCGGCGGCCCTGTCGACCGCCGACGGGCTGTTGCTGACCCTGTCCAACTCACTCTCGCACGACATGTGGTATCGGGTGGTGTCACCGCGCATGTCGGCGGCGCGCCGCGTCATGGTGTCGAAGATCCTGTTGCTGCTGGTGGCCTTCGGGGCCGCCTGGCTGGCCGCGCGCAAGCCGGCCGACATTCTGTTCATGGTGTCGGCGGCCTTTTCGTTTGCTGCGTCTTCGTTTTTCCCGGCATTGGTGATGGGTATTTTCTGGCGGCGCGCCAACAAATGGGGGGCCACGCTGGGTATGGCTGCCGGTCTGCTGACCACGTTTGCCTATATGGCGCATACCCACCCGTGGCTGCGGGAGTGGGTTTTCGGCGTGTCACAGGCTGAACCGGTGCAACTGTGGTGGGGCATCCAGCCGATCGCGGCCGGCGTATTTGGCGCGCCGGCGGCTTTCGTGACCATCATCGTGGTGTCGCTGCTGACCCCCCGGCCGGATCGCGCCACGCTGGCGCTGGTGGACTACCTGCGCCAGCCGGAAGGGCGCTGAAGCGCCCCGGCGGGATCAGTGGGCAACGCTGCTGGAGAACACGTTCATGACGATCACCCCGCAGACGATCAGGCCGATGCCGACGATGGCGGGCCAGTCCAGGGTCTGCTGGAAAAACACCAGCCCGATCAGCGAGATGACCACGATGCCCACCCCCGACCAGATGGCGTAGGCGATGCCGACCGGCAGTTCACGCAGGGTCAGCGAGAGGAAATAGAACGAGATCACGTAGCCGCCGACGGTCACCAACGACGGCAGCAGGCGCGTGAAGCCGTCGCTGGCCTTCAGCGCGCTGGTGGCGATGATCTCGGCCACGATGGCCACGGCCAGGAAGACCCACTTCATGAACTGGCCTCGCTGCGCAGCAACACCAGCAGGGCGCCTGCGCCGCCGCCACGCTCGGGCGCCTCGGAAAACGCCATGACCTCGGCCTTCTGGATCAGCCAGGTACGCACCTTGTCTTTGAGCACCGGCTCCAGCCCCTGGGACCCATAGCCTTTGCCGTGCACGATGCGCAAGCACCGGATGCCATGTTCCAGGCATTCGTCCAGGAAAACGATCACTGCGTGGCGGGCCTGCTCGACCCGCAGGCCGTGCAGGTCGAGTTCCGCGCCGACCCGCCATTGCCCGCGCTTGAGGTTGCGTGCCGTGTCGGGAGCGGCGTCGTGGCGCACAAACGCCGTGCCGCCCTCGGACAGCAGCGGTGCGATGTCGCCACCGTCGGAGACGCCCTGGTCGGCGCGCGTGCTCAAGGCTTCGCCACTGGCCGAGGCGCGCCGCTGCGCGATCGCCAGTGAACCGGCGATCGCAGGCGGCGCGTGCACCACGGTGGCCTGCGTCTTGAGCGGCGTGGCGGCCGAGACAGCGCGCCGGAAGGCCTCGCTGTCGTCGATCGCCACGGTTTGCTTGCGCGCGGCCTCGCGTGCCTGGCGCAGCGCTTCGGCGCGTTGCTCCTGGACCGACTTCTGCAGCCGTTTCAGGTCGGCCAGGCCAAGCTTAGTTCCCCGCATTCTCCAGCCACCGTTGTGCGTCCAG
>JAEWJD010000248.1 GCA_023386765.1 Pseudomonadota bacterium
GCGATGGGCAGGCTGCATTGCAGGTCGGGCTGGCGTTCGGGGGCGGGAGGCAGGGGCTCGGGCGGCGCATCGCCCTGGCCGAAGCCGCCATCGCCGCGGCAGAAGGTGCTTTGCTGCAGGGTGGCCAGGCAGTCGCCGGCCAGGTCGTGCAGCGTTCGTTCGGTGATGACGATGGCGCCGCGTTCGCGACCTTTGTCCACCACGTGAGTGATACGGCTCCTGCCGAGCACGCGGCCGGAGGCGGGCAGGGGTTTGTGCAGGGTCAGGCGTTGTTCGCCATGCACGATGCGGACCCAGTCGATGCCGGCGCGCGGATCGCGCATCCAGAAGCCGGGATAACCCAGCACCACGCTCATGGTCGGGAACGCGATGAGGTCTTTCTCGTAGACGTAGCGCAGCTGGCGGGTGTCGAGCGGGTCCTGGCCCAGCCCGATGCCCAGCGCGTAGAGCATGGTGTCCTTGTCGGTGTAATGCTGCTCGACGTCCGGAAACGCCCAGTGCTTGACGGTGTCGTAGTCCAGTGCCATGGCGAGCTCAGATAGGATCCCAGTCGATGACGTCCGGCGAACGTTCCAGCGCATAG
Source organism: Pseudomonadota bacterium (assembly GCA_023386765.1). Lineage (GTDB taxonomy): Bacteria > Pseudomonadota > Gammaproteobacteria > Burkholderiales > Burkholderiaceae_B > Bordetella. The sequence continues at coordinate 584 of JAEWJD010000248.1, forward strand.
AAGTGCTTGCGCATTGCCGGCATGGCGATCTCGCCGATGCGCTCGGGCGTCCAGCCCTCGGCGTGATGCACCGAGCGCAGCGGCCGTGGCTGGCTCATCAGCATGATTTCGTTGGCGCGCACGGCGAACACCTGCGCATTGACGGCCTGGGCCAGGTCGCTGGCGAGGTACACCGCCAAGGGCGCCACCTTGCCGGCTTCCATTTTCTTGAGCTTCTCGACGCGGGCCTTCTCTTCGTCAGTCTCGGCCGGAATGGAGGCGGTCATGCGGCTCCAGGCAAAGGGCGCGATGCAATTCGAGCGCACGTTGTAGCGGGCCATGTCCAGCGCAATGGACTTGGACAGTGCCACGATGCCCAGTTTGGCGGCCGCATAGTTGGCCTGGCCGAAGTTGCCGATCAGGCCCGAGGTCGAGGTCATGTGCACCAGGCTGCCGCTGCCCTGTTCCCGGAAGTACGGCGCAGCGGCGCGACTCATGAAAAAGGAACCGTTCAGATGCACGTCCAGCACCTGGCGCCACTCCTGCTCGCTCATCTTGTGGAACACGCGATCGCGCAGGTTGCCGGCGTTGTTGACCACCGCGTCGATGCGGCCAAAGTGCTCAACGGTGGCGCGCAGCACTTCGCTGGCGCTGTCGTAGGCGGCCACGCTGTCGGTGTTCGCCAGGGCTTCTCCTCCGGCGCGCTGGATCTCCTCGGTCACGGCCTTGGCCGGGCCCTGGGTGCCGCCTTCGCCGTTGAGCGACACGCCGATGTCGTTGACCACCACCTTGGCGCCGGCGCGCGCCATGGCCAGCGCGATCTCGCGCCCGATGCCGCCACCTGCGCCGGTGACGATGACTACCTTGCCGGATACGGCTGCGCTCATTGAAATCACTCCTTGATCGCTGCGGCAGCGAGGCTGCATGGACAACTGCCGGGTCTTTGCCAAGTGGCTTGCAGCACCTCTGCATGGTAGATTCCAAAGGGCCTTGGGCAGAATTCAGAATTAGAAATGCCCCCCTTCTGCGTGGTGGAACATGAGACATGACCTGACCGACCTGCGGCTGTTTCTGAACGTGGGTGAGACCCTGAACCTGACGCGTGCCGCCGAGCGCACCTTCCTCTCGCTGCCGGCAGCCAGCGCTCGCGTCAAGAACATGGAAGAAGCCTTCAAGACGCGCCTGCTGCAGCGCATGGCCACAGGGGTCTCGCTCACGCCGGCCGGGGAAGTGCTGCTGCGCCACGCCCACTCGGTGTTCCGCCAGCTTGAGTGCCTGTACGCAGACCTGCAACCCTATGCCGACGGGCTCAAGGGGCGCCTGCGTCTGCTGGCCAACACGACCGCCACCAATTCATTCCTGGCTGATGCCCTGTCCACCTTCCTGGCCGAGAATCCCGACGTGGATGTCGAACTCGAAGAGAAGAACTCAGGCGATATCGTGATCGCGGTGCGCAACGGCAGTGCCGATTTCGGCTTGGTGGCGGGCAATATCGACGTCACGGGCCTGGATGTCATGCCGCTGTTTCGCGATGAACTCGTGGTGGTCACTTCGTTGGACCATGCACTGGCCGAGGCCGAGTCGCTGCGCTTCTCCGATATCGTCGACACGCAGCAGTTCGTCGGCATTCATCCTTCCAGTGCGATCCAGACCTTTCTGGAAGACTGTGCCACCGCGCTCGGAAAGCGTATCTGCCAGCGCGTGCATGTCGGCAGTTTCGAGGCCGTCTGTCGCATGGTGGAGGCGGGGGCCGGCATCGCGGTGGTACCGCGCGCCTGTGCCTTGCGCTACAGCCGGCCGCAAGCGCTGCGCATCCTGCGCCTGCAGGAAAGCTGGGCCTTGCGCGATCGTCTGCTATGCCGCCAGCGCGGCCGCGACATGCCGCACTTTTGCGAGTCTTTCATCGATCACCTGCGCCGCGCCGCGCATGCGCCAGCCTGAAAGAGGGGCCGCTTGTCTTTGAGGTATCGGCCGACGCAACGGTTGGCCTGACTTTTTTGTGGATGAACAGGCCCTTAGGGAAATGCGTATCGGCAAATCTCCTGGCCTGCGCGAGTATCGGGTTCTCGGTGACAAGCTGCGCCGTCGCCGAACGCGTCATCACAACGATACCTACAAGGAGACAACCGTGATCGATCAACAGCGTCGTCGGCTCAGCCTGGGCGCCAGCCTGGCGCTCGCCTCTCTCTGCCTGCCCACGGCGGCACGTGCACAAGCCTGGCCCGCACGTGCCGTCAATTTCATCGTGCCTTTTCCACCGGGCGGGCCGGTGGATACCGCCGCGCGTTTCACCACCCAGCCGCTGGGGGAGCGCTGGTCGCAACCGGCAGTGGTAGACAACCGTTCCGGGGCCGGCGGTATCGTGGGCGCGCAGTTTGCCGCCAAGGCACCGGCTGACGGCTACCATTTCTTCTTTGCCGCCATCCACCATGCCGTGCTCCCCAGCCTGCACGACACGCTCTCCTATGACATCCTGGAAGACTTCGAGCCGGTCGGCATGGCAGCCGTGTTTCCCATCGTGCTGGTGGTCCATCCCGACCTGCCGGTGCACTCCGTCCAGGAGCTGGTGGAGCATGCCCGCAAGCGCCCGGGGGCGCTGTCGTTCAGCTCGTCGGGCACGGGCGGAGGCACCCATCTGGCGGGCGAACTCTTCAACAGCCTGGCAGGCGTGAAAATCCAGCACGTGCCGTATCGCGGCAGCGCGCCGGCGATGCAGGATCTGCTGGGCGGGCAGGTGCAGATGATGTTTGCCGATGGGCCGTCGGCCGTGCCGCATCTGCGCACGGGGCGCGTGCGCGCGCTGGGCGTGGGCACGCCGCAGCGCTCGGCCATGTTCCCGGACCAGCCCACCATTGCCGAGTCGGGGCTGCCTGGCTATGAGGCCTATTCCTGGAGCGGCCTGCTCGCCCCCAAGGGTACGCCGCCGGCGCTCATCGAGCGCGTGAACGCCGACATGGTGGAAGTGCTGAGTGATCCGGCCATCGTGGAGAAACTGTTGGTGGCCGGCGCGCAAGCCCAGCCCGGTTCACCGCAGGCTTTCGGCGCTTTCCTGCAGGCCGAGATCGACAAATGGCGCGCAGTGATCCGCAGCGCCGGCATCACGCTTTCCTGAGCAGGCCGGCGCCAGGGCGGCTGGCGCCCTGGTGCCGGTGTGGCGGGTTTCAGTTGGCTTGGATGCCGGCGCTTTCGACGACATCCGACCAGAGCGCATACTCTTTTTCGATGCGCGTCTGCAAGGCATGTGCATCGCCATCGTTGATGCGGTAGCCGCCTTCGATCATGGTCTTGCGAAAACCCGCATCACGCGAGACCGCCTGCAGGGCGTCGGCCAGGCGGCTGCGCTCTGCCTCAGGCAGGCCAGGTGGTGCGATCAAGGCATACCAGCCCATGACCTCGTAGTCCTTGAGGCCGGCTTCGGCCATGGTCGGCACGTCGGGCAGTTCCGGATTGCGAGTGCGCGAGGTGACCGCCAGGGCGCGTGCCTTGCCGCTGTTGATGAAAGGGATGGCGGTGCTGGTGATGTCGAACATGAAAGTGATCTTGCCGCTGACCACATCCATCATGGCCGGGGCGTTGCCGCGATAGGGCACGTGCAGCATGGGCGCGTCGGCGAGCTTCTTCATGAGTTCGGCCGATAGATGGTTGGAAGCGCCCACGCCGGCCGAGCCGAAGGCGACTTTCTCGGGGTTGGCGCGGGCGTAGGCGATCAGCTCGGAGACGTTGCGCGCGGCGATCTGCGGGCCGGCCAGCAGCACGTTGGTGTAATCGACGATCAGGCCGACCGGGGTGAAGTCGCGGCGCGGGTCGAACAGCTTGCTGCGCTGGACCTGGGGTGACATCGTGAGGGTGGGGCTGGCTGCGAAACCCAGCATGTAGCCGTCGGGCGCGGCCTTGGCGATGGCGTCGGCAGCGATCATGCCGCTGGCGCCGGCGCGGTTCTCGACCACGATGGTCTGGCCGAGCTCATCGCCCAGGTATTTGGCGAACACGCGCGCCGTGGTGTCGACCGGCCCGCCTGGCGCGTAGCCGACCAGCAGGCGGATGGGGTGGTCGGGGTAGGCCGATTGCGCCGGTGCGCCGGCAAGCGTCAGGATGGCAGTCAAGGCAGCAAACAACGGTCTGAGGGTCATGCTCAGGTCTCCTTGGTATGCGACCGGCGCTGCGCAATCGGTTTGCCAATCGGGCTAGGCCAGTCTTTGTTTGAGCGGTTGCTTGAGCAGCTTTCCGCTCACGGTGGTGGGAATCGCATCGATGAAATGAAATTCCGCGGGGCACTTGTAGGGGGCTAGCTGGCTGCGCAGGTGCAGGCTGAGCGCGGCAGTGTCCACACGGGCGCCGGGCAGCGGCTCGATGAAGGCCACGACCTCCTCGTTGTGATCCGACGTCACGCGGCCGACCACCGCCGACAGGCGCACGCCGGGATAGGCGTTGATGACGCTTTCCACCTCGAGCGGATAGACGTTGAAGCCCGAACGGATGATCAGGTCCTTGCTGCGCCCCGAAATGAACAGCGCGCCGCTGTGGTCCACATAGCCGATATCGCCGGTGTTGAGCCAGCCGCCGGGCAGCAGGGCCTGGGCGGTTTGTTCGGGGGCCTTGTAGTAGCCCAGCATGACGCCGGGACCCCGGATCAGGATCGGGCCCGGCTCGCCGGGGGCATGGCAGGCGGCGTCCAGCTCGCCGATATGCCATTGCACCCCCTCGACGGCCACGCCGGCCGTGCAGTCCTGGCGTGGCTGATCGATTTCGGTGATGAACATCGAGCCGGCGTATTCAGTGATGCCGTAGCCGTGGTGCATGGGAACGCCGAACTGGCGCTCGCCCTCGCGCTTGAGCGTGGGGTCCAGCGCCGCGCCGCCGGTGTACACGG
>JAEWJD010000296.1 GCA_023386765.1 Pseudomonadota bacterium
GCGCTGCGGACATAGGTGCTGCAACTGCCCATGACCGGCGTGAGCGCAAAACCGCCGTGGATCGCAAGATACGTGCGCGCCCCATGGCGCGGAGCGCCGAAGGCCAGCACCTGGCCGGCCCGGGCCCATTGCGGGCGGCTCCAGGCGAGCGGCTCGCCATCGAGCGTGGCACTCAGGTCGGCGCCTGCCAGCGCGAAGCAGGCAGAAGCCTCGAAGCGCAGTACAGGCCCGGCCAGGGTGATTTCCAGCGTGGCCGGATGGGTGTCGTTGCCGGCCAGTAGATTGGCCAGGGCGTGGGCACGCCAGTCCATGGCGCCACTGGCTGGAATGCCCAGGTGCTGGTGACCATGGCGGCCTGCGTCCTGGAAGGTCGACAGCAGGCCGGGTTTCAACACGCTCAGGCTCATGGCGCGGCTCCCTGGTGCCGGGCGGCCTCGAAGGTCTCGGCCGTGATCGGCACGAAGCGCAGCCGGTCCCCTGGCTGCAGCAGCGTGGCGGGGTTTCTGGCAGGGTCGAACAGGGTCAGCGTGGTCGCGCCGATGATGTTCCAGCCGCCGGGCAGCCGGCCGGGATAGATCACGCTCTGGCGGTTGGCCACCGCGATCGAGCCCGGGGGCACTTCGGTGCGGGGTTCGGCGCGGCGCGGAATATCCAGGCGGGCATCATGAATACCCAGATAGGCAAAGCCGGGCGCAAAGCCCAGCATCAGCACCGTGCATGGGTGCCGGCTATGCAGCGCGATCACCTCGGTTTCGCTCAGGCCGCAGGCCTGCGCCACCAGCGGCAGGTCAGGGCCATGGGTGCCGCCGTAGCAGACCGGGATGTCGATCAGGCGTCCGGTCTGTGCCATGTCCGGCAGCGGATCCGCCAGCAGGGCCAGCAGACGTCGCGTCAGCTCGGCATGGCCGAGGTTGCCGGGCACTTGCGGTTGATAGTGCACGGCCACCGAGGTGAAGGCTGGCACCACGTCGCTGACGCCCGGCCACCCGGCCTGGCGGATCTGGCTGGCCAGCGCCAGGCAGCGGCGGGCGGTCGACTCATTCAGATCGTCTCCCAGGCTGACGAGCACACAGCGGTCACCCTGGGGTTGAAGGCGCCAGGCAGGGGCGAGGCAGGGAGAAGCGGCAACAGTCTCGGACAAGGGCAAACCTGCATGGCGCCAGGGCTTACTTGGCGAACAGGGATTCCATGTTCTTGAACGCCTTGAATTCCAGGGCATTGCCCGACGGATCAAGGAAGAACATGGTGGCCTGTTCACCCACTTCGCCCTTGAAGCGGATATAGGGCTCGATGACAAATTCCGTGCCGGCGGCCTTGAGCTTGTCGGCCAGGGTTGTCCATTGCTCCATGGAGAGCACGACGCCGAAATGGCGCACCGGAACGTTGTGAGAGTCTACGGCATTGGTGGCATTTGCGCCGCACTCGCCGGGGGCCAGGTGAGCCACGATCTGGTGGCCGTAGAAATTGAAATCGATCCATTCGGGGGAGCTGCGCCCCTCCGGACAGCCGAGCAGCTCGCCGTAGAAACGGCGGGCCTCGGCGAGATCGCGCACGGGAAAAGCGAGGTGAAAGGGCGGGATGGCGTGGGTCATGGCTGGATTTCCATTGCGTCAGGCAGCGCGAAGGGCTGCGGCCCGGTTAGTGTACGTATTGTTTTTTTGATAGAAAAACGATAATTTTTTGCCCTAAGCAGAAAAATAATTGATGCTTATTCCCTTCACTCCAGCCAGGCATGCATGATGCTCAGAGAATTCAGGACATTCATTGCAGTGGTCCGCGAAGGCAGCTTCACCGCGGCCGGGCGGCAGTTGGGCTTGACCCAGTCGGCCGTCAGCGCGCAGATCCGCCGGCTCGAAGAGCAGCTGGGCCTGACGCTGTTCGACCGGGGGGCCAGGACCGCGCTGCTCAACGCGCACGGTCGTGAACTGCTGCCGCAGGCCGAAGCCCTGCTGGCGCTGGCCGATCGCACGGTATCCCAGGCAGGCGGGCGCGTGCGCGGCGTGCTGCGCATCGGCGCCATTGCCTCGGTGCAACAGGATCTGCTGGTGCGCGCGCTCAAGGAGTTCCGCGCTGCTTTTCCCGAAGTGCAGGTGCGCGTGGTGCCGGGGGTATCGCTGTCTTTGCTCGGCCAGGTCGATGCTGGCGAGCTGGATCTGGTGGTGCTGATCCGCCCGCCTTTCGCCCTGCCTCCCGAACTGGATTGGCAGGTGTTGCTGCGTGAGCCGATGGTGTTGGCCGTGGCGGATACGCTGCCGCCTCTGCCATGGCGCGAGCTGCTGCAGACTCAGCCCTTCATCCGCTACGATCGCGCGTCATTCGGCGGACGTCTGGTCGAAGGCTTTCTGCGCCGTCATCGCCTGCGGGTGCATGAGGCGGTCGAACTGGATGAAATCGATGCCCTGGCCCACCTGGCGCGCGCCGGCTTGGGTGTGGCCTTGCTGCCGCGCACCCGTCTGCTGGACAGCCGGGGGTTGCGTTTGCTGACGCTGGATGAGGCGGCATTCGAGCGCGAGATCGGCGTGATCGGCCGTCCCTCGCGTTCGCCCCTGGTACAAAATATGATCGACTGCCTGGCGCAGGCGGCGCTCAGGCCTCCTGCGCCCGTGGCCTGAGGCCGGTTTACAGGCGGTCGCAACGCACCGTGGTCGGGTGCTGGCGCAGAGCCCCGATGACCGAGTCAGCCACGGCGCCGTCCACGTCGGTCAGCACATAGCCGATCTGGCCGCGCGTCTGCAGGGTCTGGCTGACGATATTCAGGCCGTGCTCGGCCAGCGTATTGGTCAGCGTGCCGAGCGCGCCCGGGGCATTGCGGTGCACGTGGAGGATGCGTGCCGTTCCTGCCCGTTCGACGTAGGCCAGCTCCGGGAAGTTGACGGCGGTCTTGGTGGTGCCGGCCTGCAGGTAGCGCACCAGTTTCTCGGCCACTTCGCGGCCGATATTCTCCTGGGACTCCTGCGTGCTGCCGCCGATGTGCGGCGTCAGGATGACGTTGGGCAGTCCGATCAGCGGGCTGGCCAGCGGTTCGTCCGGACCCTTGGGCTCGGTGGGAAAGACATCCAGCGCCGCACCCGCCAGGTGGCCGTCGCGCAGCGAACGGTTCAGGGCCTCGATGTCGACCACCGTGCCGCGCGAGGCGTTGATGAGGATGGCGCCGCGGCGCATCTGGGCCAGGGCCTGGGCGTCGATGATGTTCTCGGTGTTCTTGCCGCCCGGCACGTGCAGCGTGACCACATCGGATTGGTTCAGCAGTTCGGCCAGCGAGGCGGCCGCCCGTGCATTGCCCAGCGGCAGCTTGCCCTCGACGTCGAAGAACACCACGCGCATGCCGATGGCCTCGGCCAGCGTGCTGATCTGCGAGCCGATATTGCCGTAGCCGACAATGCCCAGGGTCTTGCCGCGCGCCTCGAAGGCGCCGGTGGCGGTCTTGTCCCAATGGCCCTGGTGCACCCGGGTGTTCTTCTCCGGAATGCGGCGCAGCAGCAGGATCGCTTCGGCCAACACCAGCTCGGCGACCGAACGGGTATTGGAGAACGGTGCATTGAAGACCGGGATGCCACGCATCATGGCGGCATCCAGATCGACCTGGTTGGTGCCGATGCAGAAGCAGCCGACCACGCGCAAGTCGGGACACCCGGCCAGCACATCGCGGTCAAGGTGCGTGCGAGAACGTATCCCCACGACTTGCGCACCCTCCAACGCGGCGCGCAACTGCGCCGGGGGCAGGGCCGTGCTGTGGGTGGCGATGTCGGAATACCCCGCGGCCTCGAAAACTTCGCGGGCGCTGGGGTGGACGTTCTCGAACAAAACGATTTGAGCCATGGATGCTTGCCGTAAAGAAAGAGAAAGCGCCGGGGAATTTCCCGGCGCCAGTGCCGGCTGGCACTGGCAACCCCATTGTGGCCCAGATCTTTGCTGCAGGGCGGCAATCCCCCGGTAGCAGTGTGGCCTACGCGCCGGCGATGCTGCGCCACACGCTGGCGCCGCCATCCGCTTGCACCAGCAAGACGGCGTAGGCATCGCGCCGTCCCCCGTAGGCCGGGTCGTCCATGCCGGGTGATCCGATGGGCATGCCCGGCACGGCCAGGCCTACGGCCCGGGGCCGTTCGCGCAGCAGGCGCTGGATATCCTCGGCCGGCACATGGCCTTCGATGGCGTAACCGCCGATCAGGGCCGTATGGCAGGAGGCATAGCGGGGCGCCAGCCCGGCGCGGGCGCGCACGGCTGCGGTGTCGGCCACATCGTGCAGGCGCAGGGAGAAACCGGCCTGGCGCATGCGTTCCGCCCAGACGCCGCAGCAGCCGCAAGAGGGGGTCTTCCAGACCTCCAGCACGGGGGCGCCTTGCGCCATGAGCGGTGCAGACAAGGGCGCAAGCAGCGCGGCGGCCAGCAGCCGGCGGCGGGAAGCAATAAGGTGGGTCATGATTCGCCTCGAAGTCGGTCTTGCAGGCTCCGCAGCTTGCTGCGGGGGGATGGGCGCATCATAGTCCGGGTGCTTCGTGGGTCGAACTCAGTCCTTGGCGCCATGTTCGGCTGGCGTGATGCGATCCGAGGGAAACTGCAGCGAGAACGTGCTGCCCTTGCCCGGTTCGCTTTCGATCAGCAGTTCGGCGTCGTGGCGCAGGGCGATATGCTTGGTGATGGCGAGCCCCAGGCCGGTGCCGCCCACGGCACGCGAGCGGCCGCGATCCACCCGATAGAAACGTTCCGTCAGGCGCGGGATATGGCGTGCCGGGATGCCGATGCCCGTATCGCGCACACTGTAGCGCGCACCCTTTTCCGGACTGCCTTGCCAGGTGATGGTGATATCGCCCCCTTCCGGGGTGTAGCGCACCGCATTGGTCAGCAGATTGGCCAGCGCCGAAGACAGCTCGGTGGCGCTGCCCAGGATATCCAGGCTCGGGTCGATGTTCCAATGAAACTGGTGTCGGCCTGCCGACAGCGCCTCGACCTGCTGGCGTATGGTCTGCAGCAGCGAAGAAATATCCACGGCCAGCGGATCCGACTCGGGCGAGGATTCCAGCGTGGAAAGCGTCAGCAGGTCTTCGACGATGGCCTTCATGCGCTGCGCCTGCTCCAGCATCATGGCCATGTACTGGGTGCGCTGGGCTTCGTCCAGGGCATCGCCGGGCATGTCCTGCAGCGTTTCCAGGAAGCCGGCGAGCACCGTCAGGGGCGTGCGCAGTTCATGTGAGACGTTGGCCACGAAGTCGCGCCGGGTGGTTTCCAGCTTTTCGATCTGCGTGACATCGCGCGAGATCAGCAGGCGGCGGTTGCTGCCATAGGCCGCCAGCTGCATCATCATGACCCGCTCCTGGCCATTGTGGCCCAGGCGAATCAGCATGGGTTCGGGCCAGTGGCCGCGGTGGGCATAGGCCACGAATTCCGGCGCGCGCAGCAGGTTGAGGATGTTCTGGCCGCGATCGGCGGGCAGGCGCAGCACCAGATGACGGCGGGCCATCCGATTGGCCCACTCGATCTGGAACTCTTCGTTCAGGGTGACCACGCCATCGGGCAGCGCCTGGGCGGCGGCCAGCATGCTGCGCATGGTTTCCTGCTGCTCGGCCAGTTCGCGGCGGCGCGCGCGGGTATAGCGATACAGCGGCGCCAGGATGTCTTCCCAGGGCCCCACGCCGGCTGGCGGAGCAGAGTCCGGGTCATGGGCCCAGGCAGAAACCCGCTGCAGGCGCCAGCTGCGCCACAGCACCATGGCCATCATGGCGGCCGAGAACAGCACCCAGCCGGCCGGTGAACCGGCCACGCTGTGAAGCAAAAGACTGAGGATGCCCCAGAGGGCGATCAGCGTAAGCGTGCGCAGCCAGATCATCGTTGCGGATTCTAGGGCAGGGAGGATAGCTTACCGCGCCGGCACCTGAGCCGTGAAACGGTAGCCGCTGCCACGCACGGTTTCCACATGGATGTCGTGGCCGCTGGGCTCCAGCGCCTTGCGCAGGCGACGGATATGCACGTCGACCGTCCGCTCTTCGACGAAGACATGATCGCCCCACACCTGGTCCAGCAGCTGCGAGCGCGAGAAGACGCGTTCGGGGTGCGTCATGAAGAAATGCAGCAGGCGGAACTCGGTCGGTCCGATCTGCAGCGCCTGGCCGTTGCCGGACAGCCGATGCGTGACCGGATCCAGGCGCAGGCCGCCGACATCGATCAGGTCGTCCGTCAGCTGGGGCGCGCGGCGGCGTAGCACGGCCTTGATGCGGGCCATCAGCTCCTTGGGCGAGAACGGCTTGGTGATGTAGTCATCGGCGCCGGCCTCCAGGCCATCGACCTTGTCCTGCTCGGCGCCTTTGGCCGTCAGCATGATCACCGGGACGTTGCGGGTGCGTTCGTCGTCGCGCAGCTTGCGCGCCAGGGCCAGGCCGGAAATGCCGGGAAGCATCCAGTCCAGCAGAATGAGATCAGGCAGCTCCGCGCGGATCAGGGTCTGGGCCTGTTCGGCGTCAAAGGCCCGCAGAACCTTGTGGCCGGCGAAAGATAGGTTCACCGCGATCAATTCCTGGATGGCGGGTTCGTCTTCGACGACAAGAATGGTGCTAGACATGGTGGCGAGGTTCGTTGCAATGCGCCAGATGGCGCGAACGTTGCCATAGTATGGCCGCAATATTTCAGGTATGTGACGAACGGCGCCGCCGATCGTGCCGCGCCAATCGGCTACCATTGGGCCAAATTCCGGGAATTCTCTATGCAAAACCCTTCCTCCTCCCCTGATTCGTCCCCGTCCGGCAGCACGCACTTCGGCTTCCAGTCCGTGCCTGAAAGCGACAAAGCCCGCAAAGTCGCCGAGGTATTCCACTCGGTGGCTTCCCGCTATGACGTCATGAACGATCTCATGTCGGCGGGTCTGCACCGCGTCTGGAAGGCCTTCACCATCAGTCGTGCGGCCGTGCGTCCCGGCATGAAGGTGCTGGACATTGCCGGCGGTACGGGTGATCTGGCGCGAGCCTTCGCCAAGCGTGCGGGCCCCACGGGCGAGGTGTGGCTGACCGACATCAATGACTCGATGCTGCGCGTCGGGCGGGATCGTCTGGCCGACCAGGGTCTGCTGTTGCCGGTGGCGGTCTGTGACGCCGAGAAGCTGCCTTTTCCGGATGGCCATTTCGACCGGGTCAGCGTAGCCTTTGGCCTGCGCAACATGACGCACAAGGATCGCGCGCTGGCCGAAATGACGCGTGTGCTCAAGCCGGGCGGCAAGTTGCTGGTGCTGGAGTTCTCGCGGGTCGCCAAACCGCTGGCGCCGGCCTACGACTGGTACTCCTTCAATGTGTTGCCCTGGCTGGGCAAGAAAGTCGCCCAGGACGAGGCAAGTTACCGTTACCTTGCGGAATCCATCCGCATGCATCCCGACCAGGACACCCTGGCCGACATGATGCGCACCGCCGGGCTGGAACGAGTGCAGTACTTCAACCTGACGGCTGGTGTTGCTGCCCTGCACGAGGGGACTCGCCTGGCCTGACAAAAGAAAATCGGAACTTGTGGCGCATACGCTTGTCCGTTATTCTTGTCACCATTCAGTTTGTTGTAAGAAAGCGGTGGCAACCGTCCGCCGCCCGTACCTTCGGGTGCGTACTACAAGAGGAGCTTTTTTAATGTCCATCAAGTCTGGCCTGTCCCGTGGGCTGGCTGCAGCGCTGATCGCCGTGTCCGGCGCGGCGCTCGTCACCGCGTCCTTTGACGCCGAAGCCCGTCGCGCTGGCGGCGGCATGAGCGTCGGGCGTCAATCTTCCAACGTCACCACCCAACGTCAGGCCACCAAGCCGCCGACGTCGCCCAGCGCTGGCGCCACCACGGCGGGCGCCGCGGGTACGGCTGCCGCCGGTACGGCCGCAGCCGGCGCGGCCGCCAAGAGCGGCGCATCGCGCTGGCTCGGCCCCATCGCTGGCATCGCCGCGGGTCTGGGCCTGGCTGCACTGTTCTCCAGCCTGGGGCTGGGCGGTGCGTTGGCCGAATTCCTGAGCAGCGCCCTGCTGGTCGGTCTGGTCATTTTCGCCGTGCTGTTCATCGTGCGCCGTCTGCGTGGGGCTTCCGCGCCGCGTCAGGCCATGCAAGGTGCTTATGGCGGCAGCAATGGTACGCCGCAAGGGGGCCAGCAAGGCCAGCAACCCATGTGGCGTGAGGCGCTCAAGCCGACCGCTGCGCCCGCCGCTGCCGCGGCGCCGGCAGTAGCGCCGGTGGCACCGGCACCGGTTCAGGAAGCCGCCGTGCCCAAGGCCGGCGACGCCGACAACTGGTTCGTGCCGGGCGATTTCGACACCCCGCGTTTCCTGCAGCAGGCCAAGGACCAGTTCGTCCGCATCCAGGGCATCTGGGACAGCGGTGACGTTAGCCAGCTGCGCGACCTGCTGACCGACGACCTGATCGCCGAACTCAAGCCGCAGCTCGAAGCGCGTGGCGCGCAAGCCAACAAAACCGAAGTCGTGCTGTTGAACGCCGAACTCCTGGGCATCGAAACCGTCTCCGACGGTCACCTGGCCAGCGTGCGTTTCTCCGGCATGCTGCGTGAAGCCCCGGGTACCGAGGCCTTCCGCTTTGAAGAAGTCTGGAACCTGTTCAAACCCAACAGCGGCGGTTGGCTGCTGGCTGGGATCCAACAGATTCCGGTCGAGTACGCCAGCTGATTGGCGGCAGTTCCGTAGTACCCCAATCCTGTTTTTTGGCCCGCGCTTTGCGCGGGCTTTTTTATGCCTGGCTGGATTCGCGGTTTTACCAGATCACATTTATCCCTACCGCGCCCTGCAATGGCTGCTCGATATACCTGCCTTTGGTGTAGGTCAGGCCGGCATATCCACCCACGTTGTTCGTCAGTTGCATCCTGACTCCCAGGCCCATCCGCAGCGCTGAGCTTGCCGTGCTGTTGTTCAGTTTGATCCGGTTGTTCAGGTTCACCGAACCTCCATTGGAAAACGTGTTCATCCATGCCAGATGGACATACGGCTCCACATAGCCATGTGCTGCCGTCAAACGATATCCTGCCGTGGTGCCCAGCTCTCCCAGGATCGATGAGCCCGCATCACTGGCCACTTTCATGCCATTGGACAAGGTATATGCCGCGGCACCCGATGCCTTCCCTTCCAGTTTGGCATACGGTTCAACAAAAGCTCCCGACGCCGTACGCCACTCGTAGCCCAGCTTTATCCCGATGCCGAATCCGTTGGAGCTGAACCGGCCCTCACCCGGCTGGCCATCTGTCGCCCTGGTTTTTGCTGAAGTGCGGTAGTGGCCATACTGCGCCGTGGTGTCCAGGAACACGCCGTTGTCATAGCGGCGGGATAAGTACCCGTGTGCGCTGTAAGCGTTCGTGCCGCCGCTGTTGAAACCCGCAAGGGAGAAGGACACGGCGCCGCCCAGCAACCAGGTGCCATTCCATGCACTGAGGCGGGTTTCGCCGCCCAGCATGACACCGCTTGTTTTCATTTCAAAAGCGGCCCCCGCACGTGTGGCAACACGGGTATTGCCGCCGAGAAAAGCCACCCAGGCCCCATTCTTCCTGTCTGTACTGCGGCGGGAAGCCGTCAAGTGGCTGTCCAGTGAGTCCGATGCCAGCGTGGCCACGATGGCCGGCGCAGCCGCCATGCTCAACGCAGTTGCCGCGGAGCGGGACAGGCGCTGGCTTTTCATCAGAACCACGTCATAGTCGGCCGCGGTTGCTGCCGGCTTGAGCGCTTTGATGTCATATTGCCAGACCCCCAGTTCCGTCGTGCCACGGATATTCGGGTCGGCGACCTTCGCCAGAACGAAGGTCTTGCCATCTTTTTGATAAAACCCGTTCGTGTCCACTTGCGCTTCGCTCACTGCCTGGCTGCGGACCACGACCGGGGCTGCGAATTGGTCCACCACCAGATTGCCGTTACCGCTTAGGTTGGTTATCGCGATACCCGGCTCCAGCGTCAGCGCACCAACCCTGAGTTGGTTCGACGTGCTGTCAACCGTGGCGGTCTTTGAGACCGTCAGACTGGAAACGGCAGCAATGCCGCTGATCTTCCAGCCTGCCCCGGGGCCGACGGTCACATCGACTTTTCCGGTGCCGCTTTGCGCTGCTTTACCGACCCACACTCCCTGGTCTGCGACATGGACCATGGCCCTGTAGCCGTCCGTCATGCTCACATCCCCGGTCCAGACGGTGCCTTCACCGTGGATGGTGACCCGCAGTCCTTCTCGCGCGGCTTCAGCCGTGGGCAGGCCTCGGATAAAGGCGGATCCTGGGCTGGCGCTACGGGGCGCTGCCACCGGAGCTGTGCTCACCGAGCCGTACCATTGTGCTTCGGTGGTCAGTGCAACCAGCAATGCCGACCGGGGATCACCGAGATTGGCATCTCCGTCCAATCGGCCTTTGTTGGATATGTTGAACTGAGCGGAAGCTCCGGCGTCGAGCCGGATCCCTTTGTGCACGACCTGTAGCGCTGTTCCGTCGATATTGACGGTATTGTCTGCCCCCGCAAAAAGGAGATCCGTCAACTGGCTGGCTTGATTCTCAAGGCGTATTTTTTTGTTTAACGCCGCCTGGAGCTTCTCCAGAGTGGGTTTTGGGTATGCGGTGCTGGTATCCCTATCCACAGCCTGCTGCGCGGATTTGTATTCGTCTTTTGTACTGAAATTGAATCCTTGCTGCGTATGGTTGCGTACGTTCCATGTAGAACTGTTGCTCAAGGTGAGCTGGATATCACTGCTGCCTGCATGTAATTGACCGTCAGCCGAGTTTGGGTCGCCGGGAGTTCTCAGCTCGACATCCTCTCTGCCGGATGCGCCTGTCAGTACAGCATTGTCAAGCGTCACCCGCAGGCTTACCTCTTCTTCTTTTGTGCCTGTAGGATAGTATTTGACGCGCGCTTCGCTGGCGTTCAGCAGCAGATCGCCGGTGAGGGATGAGTCTTTCAGCGATAACCTGAAGATGTTGGAGCAGCCCTGATAGAGGATGCAGTTGTTATTGTTGAGTACTGATCCTTGCAACTTGGCGTCGTTGAAATCCATTTCGCCAATGATTATCCTGGTGGCGCTGTCTACAGGGATGGCCTTGCTCAACGATATGTAGCCTGGCTGATTTATTCTGATCAGGTATTTCCCGGCGATAAGGGTGCCCTGTTTCCGGGGGCCACCTCGGCG
The DNA here is from genome assembly GCA_023386765.1 of Pseudomonadota bacterium. Taxonomy (GTDB): domain Bacteria; phylum Pseudomonadota; class Gammaproteobacteria; order Burkholderiales; family Burkholderiaceae_B; genus Bordetella. Next base: position 11,110 of record JAEWJD010000296.1, read on the forward strand.
GGAGGCCCCACTCTCAAAGAAATTGAAGGCGACCTTTTCGGCGGCTGTGCTGGGTAAGGTAAATGCAATGTTGGTGAGGATGCCATGCTCATCCGGGGTGAATTTTCTGTCCTTGAAGAATTTTCCTGTGACTGTGGATGCCTTGGCCTTGGGCATTCTGGTTGGTGAGAACGAGGACGGCTCGGCGGCGTCCGGCGCCGTTTCCGGGGAGGCGCTTGCCGCAACGGAAAGCGCAGGGTGTCCTCCGAATGCCAGAAAAACTGACGCGGCCAGCAGCTTCCGGCTGAATCGCTTGTCGGCCTTGCCTGTGAAAATATGCTTCATTTCAAATTTTCCCTGACACTCAGGTCGTTCTAGAGTCGTTGTTTCCGCGCTTTAGCCAGTTGTGCCCGCTAATGGCCGGGTGATTGAGGAGCGTTTTTATTTTCTGGCCAACGATGTGAACTGCTGTGCCGGATAGGGATGGGGAGTAAGCGGGCCCTTTCCTGACTGTCATCCAGTGATATCCGAGGCGCCGGGGTGTCCCGGGTCCTCTGTCCTCCGGGCTGGCGAAGTAGGCTTCAATCGGCTGATCGGCCAGCATCCGGGAATCCTTTTCCTTCGCGGCGATGTCATGGCGCAATCTGGAAAACGGAGTCGTGCTGCCCAACCGTATGGATGGCGACAACCTCCCCGGCGATCGGCTGGTCAGTGCGCGCTTCACCGTTCTGCGAGAAGCCCCCGGGTACCGTGGCCTTCCGTCTCAAAGAACCCTGGAGCCTGTTTCAACGCCAAAGCGGAGCTTGGCTGCCGGGCTAGGATCCCGCAGGCCCCGGGCGCGTCCGTCCACGGATCGGCGACGGTGCCGCAGTACACGCATCCGGTTTTCTTGGTCCGTGCTTTGCACGGACTTTGTTATGTCTGGCAGCCTGCTCACGGCCCGAGGGGATACTGAATAAGCCTACAAATGAATAGCCGTCGTCCTACATACGACCGTGTGACGCCTCCCTAGAATTATTCCGTTCGCTGCCGTTTCTTCTCTTCTTCTTGCGGTCGCGTCAATTGTCGGAGGCGTACGCGCGGCATGCTGGGTCGGTCTTGTTCTTCTTCCTTGCGCTATGCCCGCAATGCGTTCTACCTGAGCTGGGTCGACGTCAAGACGCGCTATCGCAAGAGCGTGCTCGGTCCCTTGTGGCTCACGCTGGGTAATGCCGTGGCCATCGTCGGCTTCGGCGCGGTCTGGGCCCAGTTGCTCAACCTGCCCCGCTCCGTCTTTGTTCCCTCGCTGACCGTCGGCCTGGTGATCTGGCAGTACGTGGCGGGCGTCATGGCCTCGGCCACCAGTGCCTACACCCTCAATGCCCAGGTCATGCGAAACACGCGCATCCCGGTCTGGTTCTTTGCGCTGCGCACCCACGGTTATCACTTCATCAATTTCGCGCACAACCTCGTGCTGGTGGCGGCGGTGCTGCTGTTCTATGGCGCACGGCCGTCGGCCGGCCTGTGGTGGGCCATTCCGGGTTTCCTGCTGCTGATCATGGCCTGTGCCGTGCTAAGTCTGCTCTTGGCTGCCCTGGGTGCACGCTACCGCGATGTCCGCTATGCGGTCGAAGTCAGTCTTCCCCTGCTGTTCTTCGTCAGCCCGGTGCTTTTCCGTCCTGAAAGCGTGGTGGGCGACTACATCTGGTTCAACCCGGTTTCCTATCTCATCGAGGTTTTGCGCGTGCCCTTGCTTTCCACGCTGGGCGGGCCGGTGCACCCGCCGGCCATGGTCTACGAGGGGGGGCTGGCGTTGCTGGCCGTCCTGGCGCTTGCAGCGCTGCTCATTTACCTGCGCAACCCCCGGCGCATCCTGTTCTGGATCTGAGATGGCACATATCCGGCTGGATCGAGTTTCTCTGCGCTACCCCCTCCTGGACATGCAGGCCGCCTTTCTGCGTAACCAGATTGCCAAATGGCTGTCCCTGGGGCTGTTGCGTCATCGCGCGGGGTTGGTGCGCCAGATCCAGGCGCTCAAGGGGGTCTGTCTGGAGCTTCGCGAAGGCGACCGTGTGGGCCTGGCCGGCCAGAATGGCGCGGGCAAAAGCACTTTGCTGCGCACCATGGCGGGCATCTACCGGCCCCAGGAGGGGCAGGTCGACGTGCAGGGCAGCGTGGCCACCATGCTCGACATCGAAGCCGGCGTCGACCCCGAGCTTACCGGCCGTGAGAACACCATCACGCTGGGGCTGATCATGGGCCTGCCGCTGGCGCAATGCCGCGCCATCGTGCCCACGGTTGCCGAGTTCAGCGGCCTGGGGACGTTTTACGACATTCCCACCGGTGCTTATTCGACTGGCATGCGCATGCGGCTGGTGTTCTCGGTTGCCACGGCCGTCACCCCCGACATCCTGTTGCTGGACGAGTGGTTCTCCACCGGGGATGCGCAATTCCAGCAAAAAAGTCTTTCCCGCCTGAACCAGATGATCGACCAGACCCGCATCACGGTCCTGGCTTCGCACGATCCCGGTCTGCTTCGCCGGTACTGCAACCGGTTCTTTCTTCTGGATCACGGCAGCGTGCAGGAAGTCCACGCGCAAGCGTTTTAGGTTTTCTCCGAGGGTTCACATGAGTCAAGTCAGTTTGCAAGAGTTCATAGAACGTTTTCTGGTCGCCTGCGATTTCATTGATGAGGTCGTGGTCACGGGCGATACCCGTTTCGAAGACATGGCGGACTTCGATTCCCTGGCCATGTTGGGGGTCATCATCATGATGGAGACCGAGTTCGATGTCCTCGTCACGGCGGACAAGGTCTTTGCGTTGGGCAGCGTGGGGGCGCTGCATGCCCTGGCGCAGGGAGAGGCCTGATGTCCTTGGCCCGTATCGACCACGTGGCCGTCCGCGGCCTGACGACCGTGGTGCCGGATTACCGCGTGGACAATCTCGCGGTGCGTCCCGAAGACCTGCGCCAGCGTGAGCGCCTGGTACGCAATGTCGGCATCCGCTGGCGGCCGTGCTGCTTTGACGGCATGATCTTCTCCGACCTCGCGCAGCACGCAGCCGAAACGCTCATCGACGGCCTGGGCTGGGAAAAGCACACCATCGATGCGCTCATCCTGGTGACGCAGTCCTCGGAGTTTCCCATCCCGGCGACCGCCATCGTGCTGCAACACCGCCTGGGCCTGCCTGTGACTACCTCGGCCTTCGATATCAACCTAGGCTGCTCGGGCTACACCTACGGGATCTTCAACTGTGCCGCCCTCATCGGCGAGCATCGTTTCCGGCGCATCATCCTGCTGGTCGGCGATCAGGCCGCTTCTGTCGATGCCAGCGATGTCGGGCGAGACATCCTGTTTGGCGACGCCTGCACTGCTACGGCACTGGAGTACGACCCGTCGGCCAGCCCGATGTACTTCGATGGATTCTCCGACGGCTCGGGCTACGAGTCGATCATCGTGCCGCATGGCGGCAAGCGCTATCCCCTCAATCCGCAAAGCCAGGATCTGCGTCTGTGTGCCGACGGAGTGCTGCGCCGCATGGATGATGTCTGGCTCGATGGCCCGGCCATCCTCAATTTCTCGACCTCTTGCGCGCCGAAATCGATGCAAGGCCTGATGCACCGGCTTGGCCTGGGCATGGCCGACGTCGACTACTTCGTCTTGCACCAGGCCAACCGCATGATCAACGAAACCATTCGGATGAAGATGGGCGGCGATCCCGGTGGCTGGCCGTCTTCGCTGCACGACTATGGCAACACCAGCTCGGCCAGCATTCCGGTGACCATCTCCGCCGCGCTGAACGAGGCGGCTTCCAATCGCCGTGTGCGATGGATCTGGTGCGGGTTCGGCATCGGCCTGAGCTGCGGCACCCTGTATCTCGAAACGGCGCCGTTCTTCGCGCCTGAACCCTATCGTCTCGATAAAAAGTATGCCTTCCAGCCACAGCGAATTTGCTGAGCGCGCCTATCTCGTCTACGGCAGCGCGCAAGGTCCCGAAATGGAGTTGGCAAGGCGGCTGTTGCGTTTGCGTGCGCAGGTGCATATCGTCTGCCGCCAGCCGCTCGATGCCGACCTCGAACCCTTGCGTCGAGATCCCGAGCAAATCCTGATGGACGTGCCCCGCCTGCCGGGCTTGTACGGGGTGGTGGTGGCACCTGGCGCGCCGGGTATCGCCCCGAAATTGCTCGACACGCCGGATATCGGCCTCTGGGCCCAGGCCCTGCGCGTGAACGCGCTGGAGCCGCTCGGCTTGCTGCGTGCACTCAGGGCGACGGGCCGGCTGCTCGCGGGTGGCGCGATCGTGCAGCTGTTGCCGCAGGCGGATCGAGGCATGGGAACAGCCGCTTCGACTGCCTTGCACCATGCGTTGTTTCAGGAGCGACGTGAACTGTCGCCCGAGGGCGTGCGGGTGCATTTCGTGGCCGGGCTGGATGTGTCGGCTCCGCCGCAGATCATGACTGGCCCACTGCTGTTTCTCTTGAGTCAGGGTGCGCGCTGGATGAGCGGCAGCCTGCTCACCGCCGATGGCGGTGCATCTTTGAGAAAGGTGCCGATGCAATGAACTCATGGTTCTCACTCCAGGGGCGGCGCCTGTTGTTTGTAGGCGCTGGATCCGACATCGCCCGGGCAGCTGCCGAGGCAGCCGTGGCCCTGGGCGCCGAAGTGATCGGTATCACGCGTGACGGCCAGGCCCTGCGCGACGCTGGCGCGGCCTTCACAGTGATCGATGCGGATCTGCTGGCCCCCCAGGGCGTGGCGTCCACGGTCGCCGCCATCACCCAGCCTGTCGATGGTCTGGTCTTCTGCATCGGGCAGGCCCTGCTGACCCCGGCGCACCTGATCGACCTTGCCTGTGTCCGCAAGTCGATCGACGTCAACGTGGGGGTGTTCATGGAAATGCTGGCCGTCATGCTGAGGGCCCGCAAGCTCGGCCGGGGGGCCTCGGTGGTCGCCTTATCCTCGATCAGCGGACATACGGCAACCGAAGGCGTGGCGCCCTATGCACTCTCGAAGGCCGCCTTGTCGGCGGCCGTACGCAACCTGGCGCTCGATCTGCGCCGGCGCGAAATCCGCGTCAATGCCCTGTCGCCGGCGATGGTGCGAACCAAGATGACGGCAGGCGGCCGGGCTTTCGATCTCGACGCCATGGAAAAGGCGCGCTATCCGATCGGCGTGGCCGAGCCCATGGACGTGGGCAGCGCCATCCTGTTCTTGTTGTCGGCCGAGTCAGCCTTGCTGAACGGCAACGACATCGTGATGGCCGGCGGGGCGCTCGAAGTATGAAACCCCGTCTTTGCCTGCTGGGTGCCGGGGGCCTGGGCCGCGAGGTGCAGGCCATGCTTGAGGCCCATTACGACATTGCCGGCTATCTGGATACCCGGGACGACATGCAGGAGCGCCTGGTGGGAAAGGTGCCCGTTCTGGGCACGCCCGCAACGCGCCTCGGGGATGACACGCTGCGTTTTCTTTGTTCGGTCGGCGATCCGGCACTCAAGGCCTGCATGGCGGCCCAGGTCAAGGCCTGGGGCGGCCGTTTTGCGCGGGTGATGCTCGGCACGCTGGGTGCGCGCTCGCGCTTCGGTAAGTCCTGTGCGCTGGCCGGGGCGCGTATTTCGCCCGATTGTCGCATCGGCGACCACGTGCATCTGGCCACCGGTGTCATCGTCGGGCATGACACGCGTATCGAGGACTTCGTCCATGTGGGCGATGGCGCCTTCATCGCAGGCGACTGCGTGATCCACGCCGGCGCGCTGATCCAGCCCAGGGCCTGTATCGCGCGTGGTCTGACCATCGGCGCAGGCGCCGAGGTGGGCCTGGGGGCGGTGGTACTGCGCGACGTACCGGCAGGGGCGGTGGTGCTGGGCAATCCAGCCAGGAGAATCAATTGAAAGAAGCTGTTTTCAAACCCCAGTGGTATGTCGATGAAAAGTACGCCGAGCTTGAGCGCAAGTATCTTTTCAACAAACTGTGGCTGACCGCCGGATTCACGTCTGCGATCAAGCAGGATGGCGATTACTTCCTGTTCCGCGTCCATGGCCAGGAAATCGTGGTTCAGCGTCTGCGCGACCGGATCGTGGCCTACCTCAACATCTGCCGGCTTCGGGGTGGGGTGGTGGCGGTGGCGCCGAGTGGCAACACCCGGCCCGTGTGCAAGTATCACGGTTGGGCCTTTCGCGAGGGGCGTGCCCTGACCGGCATGCCGCAGGGCCGGGTTTTCGAGACACGCGAAGACCTGTTCGACAAATCTTGTGGCCGCAGCCTGCGGCCGGTGGCCGTGCATGTGGTCGGGCCGATCATCTTCATCAATCTGGATCCCGACCCGCTGCCTTTTGAGTCGCAGTTCAATGCGGACGTCATTGCCTGGTTCGAAAGAATGGGTGCAGTGTCCTCCATGATCCAGCTCGAGTTCAAGGCGGGCTTCAACTGGAAGCTCAACGCCGAGAACGTGCGCGACTACATGCACCTCTTCTATGTCCATACCGGGAGTTTCGGGAAGCTGTTGCCGACGATCGACGAGGTGGTCAGGAATGATCGCATTGTGCGGATACATGAAACGGCACATATCGGCTACGACCGCTATCCATCCGAGACTCCCGACATACGCAGTTTGAGCTGGGCGGCCAATACGCCTCAGGACGAAGGCCGCTATTGGTATGACGACAACCTCAAGCGCACGATGCCGGTCGACGGGTTCTTGAACGTCCTTTGTTTTCCCAATACCAACCTGTATTCGGTTTGCGGGCGCTATTACGGCCTGCAGCAGTACCTGCCTACCGGCCCCGGTTCGTTCGACTACCGCCTGAGCCTTGCCTTGCCCGAGATGGCGCGCAAGTTCGATGCGCGCTCATTGTTGTTGTCGATTGCGCGCTCCGAGCGCTTCGTCATCGATGAGGATTCATGCATTCTGCGCAAGGTGCAGGACAACATGACCGCGATGGCAGGACAGGATTTCCGTTTTTCTCAGGGCGATCAGGAAAAAGAGGTGATGGACTTCATGGCCTATCTCTCGCGGGTCGTCTATCAGGAAGCCCCTTCCCAGTAGGACATCGTATGCAGATCATTCTTGCTCAACCTTATATGCCCGGGCTGATTCGCCAGCAGGTGACTGCCCGCTATCCCGATGCGTCATGGTTCGACCTGCCGTCGACCGACCAGCTGGGCCCGAACCCGAGCGATATCGCAAGCCTTGTGCCAGCCAGCCATGACTGCCTGTTGTTTGGCGATGGCATATTCGCCAACTCGACCCGCATCGCGGTGTTCGGACGTTTGAAATCCCTGGGCTGCGCGATCCACTCAATGGTGTTCGACCAGGCACTGGTGTGTCCTGACGTCCGCATCGGCAGCGGTTCGCTGGTTTATCCCCACGCCATCCTGGACGAAGGGGTGTCGGTGGGCTTCAACGCCATCATCGGCCCGGGGGCCGTGATCGAGGCCGGGGTGGCTATCGGCAACCATTGTTTCATCGGCGCCAACTGTGTCATCAAGCGTGGCAGCGTGATCGGCAGCGAGGCGTACTTCACCGATGGGACCATCGTGGGCGGGGTCCATGGCTATCGTGGCGAAACCTCGGGAATCACCGTGGGGCGCGGTGCGGCCATCTACGATGCCATGCACGTGCGGCACGACCTGGTCATGGGCGAGGTGCATGACGGGCAATTGGCGGATCGCATTCGTGTCATCCGCTAGCCGCCTGTTGACCGGGGTGCTGCGCCGTCTGGGCGCGGTGCTGCTGCTGGTGGCGCTGTCGCCCTTGCTGGGCGCGCTCGCGTTGTCGGTCTGGGGGGCCTTGGGGCGGCCCGTGCTGTTTCGCCAGTGGCGTGCGGGCTATCGAGGCCGGCCTTTCCGTTTGTGCAAGTTCCGCAGCATGCGAGCGGCAGCCTATGACGGAGAGCCGGATGGGCCCAGGCTGACTCGTTGGGGGCGGTTCTTGCGGCGCAGCAGCCTTGATGAGCTGCCTGGCCTCTGGAATGTCGCATGCGGCGAGATGAACTTCATTGGCCCGCGCCCTTTGCCGCTGGATTACCTGCCACGCTATACCCCCGAGGAGGGGCGCCGCCACCTGGTGCCACCTGGCATGACGGGCTGGGCCCAGGTTCATGGGCGCAACGCGTTGGCCTGGGACGACAGGTTGCGCCTGGATTGCTGGTACGTCGATCACGCCAGCTGGCGCGTCGATGCCCGCATACTCTGGCGCACGCTGCGGGTGGTATGCAGCGGTCAGGGGGTTGCCACGCCGGGCCACGAGACCGGCCGGGAGCTGCGCCCGCCGCAGGATGGGCAGCCCTCATGAGTTGGCCCATCTATGCATCGGACGAGATAGATGCGGTGCAGGACGTGCTGCGTCGTGGCCAGGGAAATGCCTGGTCAGGCCCTGATGTGGCGGCCTTCGAGGCCGACTATGCCGCCTACGTGGGGGTGCCCCATGCGGTGGCGCTGAGCAACGGGACGGTGGCCCTGGAGCTGGGGCTCAGGGCGCTGGGCATCGGCCCGGGCGACGAAGTGCTGGTGACGGCGCGCTCATTCATGGCTTCGGCCAGCGCCATCGTGGCGGTGGGCGCGCGGCCGGTATTCGCCGATGTCGACGCAGACAGCCAGAATGTCACTGCAGCGACCCTGGAGGCCGTTCGGACAGCCCGGACCCGCGCGGTGGTGCTGGTGCATCTGGCTGGCTGGATGTGCGAGATGGACGGCATCCTGGCCTGGGCCGGCAACCATGGGCTGAAGGTACTGGAAGACTGTGCCCAGGCCCATGGAGCCACCTATCAGGGGCGTGCGGCGGGCAGCTTCGGCCATGCCGCGGCGTGGTCCTTCTGCCAGGACAAGATCATCTCGACGGGGGGTGAGGGGGGCATGCTTACCACCGCAGATCCCGAGGTGTGGCGCGCAGCCTGGATGCTGAAGGACCACGGCAAGAGCCCCGAGCGCATGGCCCTGGCCGAGCCGGGCCCGCACTTCCGGTGGGTGCATGAGCAGTTCGGGACCAATGCCCGGATGACGGCCATGCAGGCCGCCATCGGCCGCTTGCAACTGGGCAAATGCACGGCCTGGGTCGCGGGCCGCCAGGCTCGGGCCGAGCGGCTCTTCGATGCTGCTGCGCGCCATCCTGCCTTGCGGGTGCCGCTGCCGCCGGCGCATATCAGCCATGCTTACTACCGTGCCTATGTTTTCGTGCGGCCCGAACGCCTGCGCCGGGGCTGGACGCGCGACCGGCTGCTGCTGGCCTTGCAGCAGCAAGGGGTGCGCTGTTTCCAGGGGAGCTGTCCCGAGATCTACCGTGAAGCCGCCTTCATGAGGGCGGGCATCGGGCCGAGCCATGCCCTGGCTGTCGCCCGGCAACTGGGCCTGACCGGCCTGGCGTTCCCGGTCGATCCAGGCCAGGGGGAAAGCGAGCAACAGGTCCGTCTGAAGGCCCTTGATAGGGTCATGCATCTGGCCTCTCGCTAGGGGGTGGGTCGCCGGGGCCTTAAACCGGTACACTTCGGATGGGTCGCCACTCTTGGCCGGCCGGGCCGTGTGTGGCCGATTCCTATGTGTGCGTGTCCTTGATGCTGCCGTTTTTCACCTTGCCTACGCCCACCCGCCTAGCGGTGCGTGCGCTCAACTTCATGCTGGGACGAGAGTCCTGGGCGCGTGACCGCCTGGCCCGCCATAGCGGCAAGAGCGTGCGTTTTGCATTGGGCGGATTTGGCATGACGCTCACCATCGACAGCGAGGGCTATCTGCAGGGTGCGGATCCGGCCATCGTTCCTGATGTGACCTTGTCCGGTGTGCCGGAGCGTCTGAGCCTGGGCCGCCTGCTGCCGGGCGCCGAGCGCGGCGATCTGGCAGAAGTGACGCATATTTCGGGCGATGCCGCCCTGGCGCAGGTAGTGGCCGATCTGGGGCGCGATCTGCGCTGGGATGCCGAGGACGATCTGGCCCGCGTGCTGGGTGATATTCCTGCCATGAAGCTGATCGGCGGGCTGCGCGGGCTGCTGCAGGGCACGCGCCAGGCATCGGGCCGGTTGGCGGGCAATGTCGCCGAGTACCTGAGCGAGGAAAGCGGCGCCCTGACCGGGCGGCCGGCGTTGGCGCAGATGCGCCTGGATCTGGCCGAGCTTGAGCAACGCACCGAACAATTGTCGGTGGCAGCCCGCAGTTTGCAGGCGCGCCTGGCGGGCCTGCCCGCGGCCGGAGGCCGCCGATGATGACCTTTCTGCGCCTGTTGCGCATTATCTGCGTATCGCTGCGCTATGGGCTCGATGAGCTGGTGCTCTCCAGCCTGAAGCATCCGCTGGCCACTTGCCTGTTGCGCGTGATGCGTTTGGGCTTTCGCCCGCGGGCGCCGCGTGGCGAGCGTCTGCGCCTGGCGCTGGAGTCGCTGGGCCCGATTTTCGTGAAGTTTGGCCAGGTGCTATCCACCCGGCGTGATCTGATCCCGGCCGATATTGCCGACGAGCTGGCTGCTCTGCAGGACCGGGTGCCGCCGTTCCCGTCGGCGCAGGCGGCGGCATCCATCGAGGCAGCGCTGGGCGCACCGCCAACGGAGCTGTTTGCTCAGTTCGACCGGGATCCGGTCGCATCGGCCTCGATCGCACAAGTGCACTTCGCCGTGCTGCATGACGGCCGCGAGGTGGCGGTCAAGGTGCTGCGCCCCGGCATGCGCGAAGTGATCGACAAGGACATGGGCCTGTTGCGTATCGTGGCGCGCATCATCGAGCGGCTGGGGCCGGACGGGCGGCGCCTGAAGCCGCGCGAAGTGGTGGCCGAGTTCGACAAATACCTGCACGACGAACTGGATCTGGTGCGTGAGGCGTCCAACTGCAGCCAGCTGCGGCGCAACTTCAGTACGGAATCGGGGCGTGGCGAGATGCTGATCGTGCCGGAGGTGGTGTGGGAATATACCGCCAGCACCGTGTTCACCATGGAGCGCATGTACGGCGTGCCGGTGGGGCAGATCGACCGGTTGCGCGCGGCGGGCATTGATATCCCGACCCTGGCGCGCAGCGGTGTGGAGATTTTCTTTGCCCAGGTATTCACGGACGGCTTCTTTCATGCCGACATGCACCCGGGCAATATCTACGTTTCCGACAACCCCGCCACGCTGGGCCGCTATATCGCCCTGGATTTCGGTATCGTGGGGTCGCTCTCTGAATTCGACAAGAATTATCTGGCGCAGAATTTCCTGGCCTTTTTCCGCCGGGATTACCGGCGCGTGGCGCAGTTGCATATCGAATCCGGCTGGGTGCCGCCGGATACGCGCGAGGAAGAGCTCGAAGGGGCCGTGCGGGCGGTCTGCGAACCCTATTTCGATCGTCCGCTGGCTGAGATTTCTCTTGGACAGGTGCTGTTGCGGCTGTTCCAGACTTCGCGTCGTTTCAATGTCGAAATCCAGCCACAGCTGGTGTTGTTGCAGAAGACGCTGCTCAACGTCGAGGGGCTGGGTCGTCAGCTGGATCCCAATCTGGATCTCTGGAAGACGGCCAAGCCCTATCTGGAGCGCTGGATGCACCAGCGTGTTGGCCTGGCTGGCCTGAAACGCAGCCTGGCCAAGGAGGCGGTGCAGTGGTCGCAGATGCTGCCGGCCATGCCACGTCTGGTGCACGATTACCTCAGCCGGCCTAATGTCTCCCCCTCGATGCTGGGGGAAATGCAGCGCCTGCGCCGTGCGCAGGAGCAGGGTAACCGGCTGATGGCCGCCTTGACCGCGGTGCTAGCCGTCGGCATCGCGGTCGCTTTGTGGGCCCTGACGCGCTGATTGGCGCGTGGGGGCTGTCATGTTTTTTTCATCGCACTGTCACGACAGATTCGTGCAAACGGGCGATAACCACTAAACGTTTTTCATAACCAATGGAACCCGCTGGGTGCGACGCCTTGCGGTCATCCATGCGCTTTTCGAGCGGGAAATCAGAAAGGGCGATTCATGCTTTATCCGGAACTCTTCAAAACCATGGAAGCCGTGCGCTGGAATATGGCGAACGACATTCCCTGGGATGACTTCGATCGCAGCAAGCTGACGGAAGAACAGGCGCTGACGATCAAGATGAACGCCATCACCGAATGGGCCGCCCTGCCTGCCACGGAGATGTTCCTGCGCGATAACCGCGACGACAGCGACTTCTGCGCATTCATGTCGGTGTGGTTCTTCGAAGAGCAGAAGCACTCATTGGTGCTGATCGAGTATCTGCGCCGCTTCCGGCCAGACCTGGTGCCGACCGAGGAAGAGCTGCACAAGGTGCGCTTCGAGTTCGACAAGGCACCGGCGCTTGAGACGCTGATGCTGCACTTCTGCGGCGAAATCCGCTTGAACCATTGGTATCGTTGCGCGGCCGACTGGCATACCGAGCCGGTCATCCAGGCTATCTACAAGACCATTGCCAAGGACGAGGCGCGCCACGCCGGGGCTTACCTCCAGTACATGCGGCGCGCCCTGCACAATCAGGGCGATACCGTGAGCACGGATGCCCGCAACGCCTTCGCCAAGATCGGCGTGCTGATGGCCTCGGCCAGCCGCAGCGCCCAGGCCATGCACCCGACCAACCTGCATGTGAACAAGGCGCTCTTTCCCAACGACACGGTGCAGTCGCGCCTGCCGGAGCCGGGGTGGCTGGAGCATTGGCTGGACACCCAGATCCGTTTTGGTCCGGATTGGGAGCAGCGTGTGGTGACCCGCATTCTGCACATTCTGTCCAAACTGCTGGATAGCCCCTTCGAGAACGTCAAGGACCTGAATCGCTACCGCAAGGCCCTGCTGGGCCGCTTGGCGCCGCAGCCTGAGCGTACCGAGTCGGGGATTCTGCTGAGCGTGTAAGCGCGCCGCGAAGCCGGGCGGGCCGCTACAATCGCGCCATGTCACACGCCCGCTTCGAATCCAAGATCTTCACCCGCGACGACCTGGTGGCTGCCGTAGCCGCCGGGCGCTTCGCCCGCCCGCTGGTGTTTACCAACGGAGTGTTCGACCTGCTGCACCGCGGCCATGTCACCTATCTGGACGAGGCGGCGCAATTGGGCGCGACCCTGGTCGTGGCCGTCAATACCGATGCCTCGGTACGCCGTCTGGGCAAGGGTGATGATCGTCCGCTCAATACGGAGCAGGACCGCGCCGCGCTGCTGGCTTCGCTGCAATGCGTGGCCGCCGTGACGACCTTCAGCGAGGACACGCCCGAGGCGCTGATCGCGCAATTGAAGCCGGACCTGATCGTCAAGGGGGGCGACTACGACATGGAAGCATTGCCCGAGACGGCGCTGGTGCGCAGCTGGGGCGGTGATGCCGTGGCGATTCCGTTTCAGTTCGAGCGCTCGACCACCAAGCTGCTGCGCAAGATACGCGGCGCTTGAGGCGTCTCAGCGCGGCAGCCGCAACAGCCGGTTGATGGCGTCCAGGTCGGTATCGCTCAGGGTGCCGCTGGTGGCCTTCAGGCGCAGCCCGTCTAGCAGCGCCTGATAGCGGGCCTGGGCCAGGTCGCGTTGGGTGGCGTACAGCTGCTGTTGCGCATTGAGCACATCCAGGTTGATCCGTACCCCGAGTTCGTAGCCGGTCTGGTTGGCGCTGACGGCGTCCCGGCTGGATTTTTCGCCGGCTTCCAGGGCCCGTACCCGGGCCAGGCCCGTGACTACGCCGTTGTAATACTCGCGCGAGGCGCGCAGGGCTTCGCGCCTGGCGGTTTCGTAGTCCTGGCGTGATTTCTGTTCGAGCTGGACTTTCTCGGTGACCTGCGAGGAAATGCCGCCGCCCGCATACAGCGGGATGGAGAGGGTCACGCCCACGGAATTGTCGATCGGACGCCCGGCGCCGTCGCCGCGCAGCCGGCTATCGGAAGCGCTGCCACTGGAGGCCTGCAGGTTCACGGTGGGATAGTGGCGCCCGCGGGCGATTTCGATGTCGCGTCCGGCGATGCGGGTCTGCAGCTGTGCGCGCAGCACGTCCAGCGAGGCTTGCTGGGCCTGTTCGCTCCAGTCGGCCAGGCGGGCCGGCTGGGGGGCGGGAAGGGCCACGCCAGGAGGCAGCTCGGCCAGCGCGCCGGGTACCGAGCCGATGATCTTGGCCAGCAGGTCACGTTGTGATTGGACGGCGTTCTGCAGGCGCAGTTCTTCGGCCATCACCAGGTCGTAGCGTGCCTGGGCTTCATAGGTGTCGGTGATGGTGGCGGTGCCGAGTTCGAATTTGCGCTTGGCGGCGGCCAACTGCTCGGCCACGGCGGCTTTCTCGGTTTCGGTGGCGGCCAGCGCGTCCTGCGAACGCAGGATGCCGAAGTAGGCATCGGCCACGCGCAGCACCAGATCCTGCTGGGACTGGCGCAGTTGCACTTCGGCATCGGCCACCACCAGCTTGGATTGTTCGAATCGTTGCCAACGTGCCCAGTCGAACAGCGGTTGGGTCAGTTTCAGGTCCCAGGTCGCACGGCTGCCGCTATGGTCGTAGGCCAGCCCGCGTGTGCTGCGGGCCTCGTCGTAGCGGCCACCGGCCTCACCGGTCAGCAGCGGCAGCAGATCGGCGCGCGCCTGTGGCAACCTTTCAGTCTGTGCCCGGTAGGCTGCGCGTGCAGCGGCATAGACCGGATCATTTGCGAGCGCATCGCGCCAGACCTGCATGAGGTCTTGCGCGTGCGCCGGCAGCGCGACCGCCGCGGCGCAGAACAGGAACAGTACTGCCGCAACGGACCGCACGGGCATCGCTCAGAATTTGAACTGGGAGACGCTCACGCCACGCAGGGGCTTGATGACGGTCTCGAAGAGTTCGACCGTCTCGAAGCTGGCGGCCGTGGTGCGCGTGATGCGACAGGCCGTCATGAGGGGCCCTTCGCCGACCACGACGACCAGGCGGCCGCCCACGCGAAGCTGGTATTTGAATGCATCAGGCACGACCGGCACGGAACCCGTCACCAGAATGGCGTCATATTCGGTCGAGCCCCAGCCATTGCGGCCGTCGCCGGTTTCGATCTTGACGTCGGTGACGTTGTTGAGCTGCAGGTTCTGCTGGGCGAAGGCAACCAGGCGGCTGTCGATCTCAACGCTGGTCACCTGTTGGGCCAGATGGGCCAGCAGGGCGGCCTGGTAGCCCGAGCCGGTGCCGATTTCGAGCACGCAGTCGGTTGGCTGCAATTGCAGCTCCTGGGCCAGGCGGGCTTCCATCTTGGGCGACAGCATGTTCTGGCGCGTATCGACGGCGTTGATTTCCAGCGGGATTTCCAGGTCGGAAAAGGCCAGCGCGCGCATGGCTGGCGGCACGAATTGTTCACGCCGCACGGCGAACAGCGCGTCCAGGACGCGCGTGTCCAGGACATTCCAGGGGCGGATCTGTTGCTCCACCATGTTGAAACGGGCTTGCTCTACGTCGGGCAGGGTTGAAGCGTTCATGTCGACAGAAGGGAAAAGACAATTAAGCTAACGAGGGCATTGTACTGGTACTGGCAGACTGCGCCAGCGGCTTCACCACCAGGCATGGAAGTGGTGCAGCGGGCCATGGCCCTTGCCAGCCTGAAGGCGGTCGGCGTGGCGCAGTGCCTCGGTCAGGTAATGCTTGGCACGGCGTGCCGCTTCGGGCACATCGCCAGTCTGCGGAATCAGCGCGGCCAGGGCTGCCGACAACGTGCAACCGGTGCCGTGGTTGTTGGCCGTGGCAATGCGCCGCCCGGGCAGCTCCAGCATGCGGTCGCCATCATGCAGCAAGTCGATGGTTTCCTCGCCTGGCAGGTGGCCGCCCTTGAGCAGGACCCAGCGGTGGCCATCATAGGCCATTCGTTCGCGCAGTTTCTCGGCGACCCGGCGCATTTCCTTGATGGTCTCGACCGGGCGGGCGTCCAGCAGGACGCCGGCCTCGGGCAGATTCGGGGTGAGAACGGTCACCTGAGGCAGCAGCGCTTCGCGCAGCATGCCGATGGCGCCCCGCTCGAGCAGCAGTTCCCCGCTGGATGACACCATGACCGGATCCAGGACGATGTGGGACGGCCGCCAGCGCGCCAGCTTCTCGCCCACGACCTGGATGACCGGTTGTTGTCCGAGCATGCCGATCTTGACGGCAGCGATGGGCACGTCATCGAACAGGGTGTCGATCTGCCGGCCCACGAAAGCGGCGTCG
>JAEWJD010000340.1 GCA_023386765.1 Pseudomonadota bacterium
CGGGGGGCGCCCGGTACTGCGGCGGGGGGCCGCGGGCGTGGCCGGCGCGCCGGGATAACGCAGGTCGGCCTCGTACTCGAGCGGCGCGGCGGCGCGCTCCAGATCGTGGACGGCAGCCGCCCGCAGGACCTGCACCTCATCAGGCGAGGCGAAGCCGCGGGCAACCACGAAACCCTGTTCACGCAACGCCGTGACCAGGCCGGCAACCGAAGGGGTAGACATGGAAGTTCTCGAAGATGGCATGGGCGGATACGCAGTGGCCACAGCCAGCGCGGCCAGGCGGGAAAGCATACTCCTTTGCGGGATCAATCGGCCCGCCCGTCCTCATCCTGGCCATTGACGCGTTCCGTGTTGCGCACCCATTCGCGCCAGATGGCCACCAGCAGCGCCATCAGGACAGGGCCCACGAACAGCCCCACGATGCCCATGGTCTTGACCCCGCCCACCAGGCCGAAGAAAGTCGGCAGGAACGGCAGCTTGACCGGCCCGCCCACCAGACGCGGACGCAGGGTCTTGTCCACGATGAAGAGCTCCACCGTGCCCCAGATGAACAAGGCCAGCCCGGCCACCAGATGGCCCGAGCCGATCAGATACAGCGACACCAGCGTGAACGACAGCGGCGCGCCGCCCGGGATCAATGCCATGAAGCCGGTGATCACGCCCAGCAGCACCGGCGAAGGCACGCCCGCCACCCAATAGGCCACGCCCAGCACCACGCCTTCGCCCAGGGCGATCAGGCTCATGCCGGTGACCGTGGAGCTGACCGTGGCCGGCACCACGCGCGAGAAACGCTGCCAGCGTGAGGGCAGGATGCGTTCGCCCAGGATGTCGAGCTGCGCCACCATGCGGGTGCCGTCCTTGTAGACGAAGAACAGCGTGATCAGCATGAACAGCAGCGTCAGCAGCCACTGGAACACATTGCCCGTCGCCGACAGCACCATGCGGTAGATATTGCCCAGATGCTCGCCGCTGACCATTTCAACCAGCGCGCCCAGGCCATGGGGCTCACCCAGATAGACCGTCCAGTAGTGCGCCAGGCGCTCGCCCGCCACCGGCAGCGACGACAACCAGGCCGGCACCGCCACGCCATTGCGGTTGGCGGCCAGCGCCCAGCCCAGCAGGTTGCCGGCTTCCTTGATGGCATAGGCCAGCGCCAGCGACAGCGGCACCACCAACAACAGGATCACCGTACACAGGGCCAGCGTGGCGGCCAGCGTGCTGCGGCCCTTGCAGAACGCCACCACGCGCTGATACAGCGGCCAGGTCGCCAGGCCAATGATGAGGGCGGCCAGCGCGGGCACCAGAAAGCCGCTCAGGAAATACAGACCCGCCGCCACCACCAGCAACAGCAGCCATCGGGCGATCAGGTAGACGGGTAAAACAGGTTGCTGCATAGACGTTGCGGCTCTTGTGGCGGGACGGACTTCCGCAATATACCCAGTTTTTCCCTCGGGCCCGGCCCCCGGGGAACAGGTTTTTTCTGCGCACCCGCCCGCGCCCACGCCTACATGATGGCTTCGACGATGTCCTGGGTGGCCTGATGGCGCGCGGCATAGTCGCCGGCCGGCAGCAGCACGGCCGGGGCGATGCCGCAGCCGGAGAAGTCCTCATCGTGCGCGCCGTCGCCCGAAAGCAGCGGGCAACGCGCGAACAGCTCTGCCACCCAATCCGAAAAGACGCGCACCTTGGGCGAAAGCTGACGGTGTTGCAGATACAGCAGCGAGATCGGCATCGACGGCGGCTGCCATTGCGGCAGGACTTCAATCAGCTGGCCGTTGCGCAAGTGGGGCAGCGCCATGAAACGCGCCGTCTGGATCAGGCCGAAGCCCTGCAAACCGCAGGCCAGGTGCGCCCCCCAGTCATTGACCGACACCACGCCGCGCACCTCGGTGGCGCGCTCCTTGCCATCGACCATGAAGGTCCAGCTGTAATTGCGGCCCGAGGACGAGAAGTAATGCACCGCCTGATGGCTATCCAGCGCCTCCAGCGATTGCGGCACGCCATGGCGCTCGAGGTAGGCCGGCGCGGCGCAGGTCAGGGCCTGCATCACGCCGATGCGCCGCGCCACCAGGCTGGAGTCCTCCAGCTCGCCGATGCGGATGACGCAATCGACCGCCTCCTGGACCATGTCGACACGCCGGTCGCCCATGCCGATCACCAGTTCGATGTCGGGGTGACGATCATGGAACTCGCACAGCGCGGGGATCAGGATGAGCTGGCCGATGGCCGCCGGCACATCGATGCGCAAGCGCCCGCGCGGACGCAGCGCGGCGTCCTGGAAGCAGGCCTCCGTTTCCTCGACTTCGGCCAGGATGCGGGTGGCGTGCTTGTAATAGGCCGCGCCGTCCGGCGTCAGACTGATGCGGCGCGTCGTGCGATTGAGCAGGCGCACGCCCAGATGCCGCTCCAGGTTCTGGATGACGGTGGTGACGGTGGTGCGCGGTAGGGCCAGCCCGTCGGCTGCGCGCGTGAAACTGTTGGCTTCGACCACACGGACGAAGACCTGCATGGCTTGAAAACGATCCATGGTGCGAGTCCTATCGCTGCGAGTTGTCCCTAGGATACGAGAATTTTTCCGCTGATTGTACGCCCATGGCGAATAGTCATGCCGAAATACGATTGTTTATTCACGACGACAAAAAGAACAGAATTCGGCCCATCTATCTCGATCTGCCGGATGGTTCCGCTCTCCGGGCCCCTCCCGCCCGCCTGGCGCCTGCCGCCATCCCGCCCGATCGCCCCCGACGCTTTCTCAAGGACCTCCCCATGACGTTCTCACGTCGCCGTATCGCTGTCGCCGTCATTCTCACCGCTCTGCTGCTGGGCGCGGCGGCCCTGCGGCTGCAGGCCACCGCCGCCGCCCCGCCCGCGGCCGAGACGCCCCAGGTGGAAGTGGCGCAGGCGGTACTGCGCGCCATCACCGATTCACAAACCTACTCCGGGCGCCTGGAGGCCATCGACCACATCGACATCCGTCCCCTGGTCTCCGGCACCCTGACCGGGGTGCACTTCGATGATGGCGCGCTGGTCCGCAAGGGCGATCTGCTGTTCACCATCGATCCGCTGCCCTATGCCGCCGAGGTCGAGCGCGCGGCCGCCCAACTGGCCGAAGCGCGTGCCGGCATGACCTACGCCAGCAGTGAATTGGCGCGCGGGCGGCGGCTTTTGAACGAGAACGCCATCGCCCGGCGCGAGGTCGAAGAAAAGCAGAATGCCGAACGCGCGGCCGCCGCGCGCCTGCAGGCTGCCCAGGCCGCCCTGGACACCGCCCGCCTGCACCTGGGCTATACCCGCATCACCGCGCCGGTCGACGGCCGGGTCTCGCGCGCCGAGATCACCGTGGGCAACGTGGTCGACGCGGGCGCCCAGGCCCGCCCCCTGACCACGCTGGTATCGGTGGCCCGCATCTATGCGGCCTTCGAAGTCGACGAGCAGAGCTATCTGACCCGCATCCAGCCAGCCCGCGCCCAGGGCCAGCCGGTCACCATCGACCTGGGTCTGGCCGACGAAGCAGGCTATTCGCGCCAGGGCGAGCTGCACTACGTTGACAACCGGCTGGACACGCGCTCGGGCACCATCCGCGTGCGCGCGCTGATCGACAACCCCGACGCCACGCTGCTGCCCGGCCTTTACGCCAGGGTCCGCCTGACCGGCGGCACAGCGCGCCAGGCAGTCCTCATCGACGAACGTGCCATCGGCACCGATCAGGACAGGCGCTACGTCCTGGCGCTGGACGCGGAAGATCGCGTGGTCTACCGCCAGGTCGTGCCGGGTTCGCATCAAGGCCGCTTGCGCGAAATCGTGCAAGGCCTGGAGCCAGGAGAGCGGCTGGTCGTCAACGGCCTGCAACGCGTCCGGCCCGGCATGCACGTCGCGCCCCGCCTGGTGGCGATGGACCGCCCGGCCGCCACCCTGGCCGTCCACCCCTGAGCCTGGCTTGCGGAGCCTCCCATGAATCTCGCCAAGTTTTTCATCGACCGGCCCATCTTCGCCGGCGTGCTGTCCGTGCTGGTGCTGCTGGCCGGCCTGCTGGCCATGTTCCAGCTGCCGGTGGCCGAATATCCCGAAGTCGTCCCGCCCTCGGTCGTGGTGCGCGCCCAGTATCCGGGCGCCAACCCGGCGGTGATCGCCGAAACCGTGGCCTCGCCGCTGGAAGAAGCCATCAACGGCGTCGAAGACATGCTCTACATGCAGTCGCAGGCCAACAGCGACGGCAACCTCACCCTGACGGTGCACTTTCGCCTGGGCGTGGATCCCGACAAGGCCCAGCAACTGGTGCAGAACCGTGTCTCGCAGGCGCTGCCGCGCGTGCCGCCGGACGTGCAGCGCCTGGGCGTGACCACCATCAAGAGCTCACCCACGCTGACCCTGGTGACCCACCTCGTCTCGCCCGACCAGCGCTACGACCTGACCTATCTGCGCAACTACGCTCTCATCAATATCAAGGACCGGCTGTCGCGCCTGGACGGCGTGGGAGAAGTGGTGATGTGGGGCGGCGGCAACTACGCCATGCGCCTGTGGCTGGATCCGCAACGCATCGCCCAGCGCGGCATGACGGCCGGTGACGTGGTGCAGGCCGTGCGCGAACAGAACGTGCAGGTTGCCGCGGGCGTGATCGGCGCGCCGCCGGTGGCCGCCGACGTCGGCCTGCAGATGAACGTGCATACGCGCGGCCGCCTGCAGACCGAACAGGAGTTCGCCGACATCGTGCTCAACACCTCCGCCGGCGGAGGCATCACGCGCCTGGGCGATGTGGCCCGCGTGGCGCTGCAGGCCCAGGAGTACGATCTGCGCTCCCTGCTCGACAACCACGACGCGGTCGGGCTGGCCGTCATGCAGGCCCCCGGCGCCAACGCGCTGGACGTCGCCCGCCAGGTGCGCGAAACCATGCAGGAACTCGCGCAGGATTTCCCGCCCGGCGTGGAGTACCGCATCGAATACGACACCACCCGGTTCGTGCAGTCCAGCATCGACGCAGTGATCTACACCCTGCTGGAAGCCGTCGCGCTGGTGGTGCTGGTGGTGATCCTGTTCCTGCAGACCTGGCGCGCATCCATCATCCCGCTGCTGGCGGTGCCGGTTTCCATCATCGGCACTTTCGCCCTGCTGCTGGTGTTTGGCTACTCGATCAACGCCCTGTCGCTGTTCGGCATGGTGCTGGCCATCGGCATCGTGGTCGATGACGCCATCGTGGTGGTAGAGAACGTCGAACGCAATATCGCCGACGGCCTGTCCGCGCGCGAGGCGACCTACCGCGCCATGCGCGAGGTCAGCGGCCCCATCATCGCCATCGCACTCACGTTGTGCGCGGTGTTCGTGCCGCTGGCCTTCATGACCGGCCTGACCGGCCAGTTCTACAAGCAGTTCGCCATGACCATCGCCATCTCGACGGTGATCTCGGCCTTCAACTCGCTGACCCTCTCGCCTGCCCTGTCGGCCTTGCTGCTCAAGCCCCACGACGCTCCGCAGGACTGGTTGACGCGCCAGATGAACCACTACCTGGGGGGGTTCTTCGCCGCCTTCAACCGCGTGTTCGGACGCGCCTCGCAACGCTATGGCCAGCAGGTCGGCGGCGTGATCGGCCGACGCCGCCAGGCGCTCGGCGTATACCTGATCTTGTTGGCGCTCACGGCCGCCCTGGCCTGGGCCGTTCCCGGCGGCTTCGTGCCGGCACAGGACAAGCAATACCTGGTCGCCTTTGCCCAGTTGCCCAGCGGCGCCTCGCTGGAACGCACCGACGCGGTGATCCGCCGCATGACCGAGACCGCACGGGAAGAACCGGGCGTGCAAAGCGCCCTGGCCTTTCCGGGTCTGTCCATCAACGGCTTCACCAACAGTGCCAGCGCAGGCATCGTCTTCATCACGCTCGCGCCGTTTGAGCAACGCCGCAGCGCTGCCTTGTCGGGAGATGCGATCGCGGCCAGCCTCAACGGCAAGCTCGCCGCCATCAATGAAGCCTTCGTCGCGGTCTTCCCGCCGCCGCCAGTGCTGGGGCTGGGCACGCTGGGCGGCTTCAAGCTGCAGATCGAAGACCGCGGCGCAGCCGGCTACGCCGAACTGGATCGCGCCACGCGTGCCTTCCTGGAGCGTGCCGCCCAGACGCCCGAACTGGGACCCGCTTTCACCAACCACCAGATCAATGTGCCGCAACTTGAGGTGGACCTGGACCGGGTCAAGGCCAAGCAGCTCGGCGTGGCTGTCACCGATGTGTTTGACACCATGCAGATCTACCTGGGTTCGCTCTATGTGAATGACTTCAACCGTTTTGGGCGCGTGCTGCAGGTGCGGGCCCAGGCCGATGCGCCATTCCGCTCCCAGCCCCAGGACATCCTTCAGTTGAAAACCCGCAGCGCCAGCGGCGAGATGGTGCCGCTGTCGGCCTTGATGACCTTGCGCGAAACCTATGGTCCCGACATGGTGGTGCGCTACAACGGCTATACCGCCGCCGACATCAACGGCGGCCCCGCCCCGGGCTACTCCAGTGGCCAGGCGCAAGCGGCCGCCGAGCGCATCGCCGACGAGGTGCTGCCACGTGGCATGAAAATGGAATGGACCGAGCTGACCTATCAGCAGATCCTGGCCGGCAACGCCGGGCTGTGGGTGTTCCCGATCTCGGTGCTGCTGGTGTTCCTGGTGCTGGCGGCCCTCTACGAGAGCCTCGCCCTGCCGCTGGCGGTCATCCTGATCGTGCCCACCAGCATTCTGGCCGCACTGACCGGTGTCTGGCTGACCGGTGGCGACAACAATATCTTCACGCAGATCGGCTTCATGGTGCTGGTCGGGCTGTCGGCCAAGAACGCCATCCTGATCGTCGAGTTCGCCCGCGAACTGGAACGGCAGGGAGCCACCCCGCGCGAGGCCGCCATCGAAGCCAGCCGCCTGCGCCTGCGGCCCATCCTGATGACCTCCATCGCCTTCATCATGGGGGTGCTGCCCCTGGTGCTATCCAGCGGCGCAGGCGCCGAGATGCGCCATGCCATGGGTGTGGCGGTGTTCGCCGGCATGCTGGGCGTCACCCTGTTCGGGCTGTTCCTGACGCCGGTGTTCTATGTCGCGCTGCGCAGCCTGGGCCGGCGCCACGCGCCCGCCTCCGCCCTGCCCGCCGCCCCCCACGACGCCTGACATCGAGAAGAACCTTCATCATGACGCTCCCCCTTGCCCGTCTTTTCTCCCCGCTGGCGCTGGCGGCAGCCCTGGCCGCCTGCACGGTCGGCCCCGACTATCAGCGCCCCGCCGTCACGCTGCCCGATCACTACAAGGAAGCCGCCGCAGCCCCGCTGCCGGGCGACTGGAAGCCCGCCGAACCCGCCGACGCCGCCCTGCGTGGCGAGTGGTGGCGACTGTTCGGCGATCCCGAGCTCGACGCCCTGCAGCAACAGGCGCG
>JAEWJD010000011.1 GCA_023386765.1 Pseudomonadota bacterium
CCCTTGCATCCCGGGGCGGCCAGGGGCCGGACCCGGGGCAGGCGTGATGCCTTATTGCACCTTGGCCTGGTCGCGCAGCTGCTTCTGGTAGTCGGTCAGCTTCTGCTGGCGCATCATTTCCTCAAGCTGCGGGCGCACCTGAGTCAGCGGCGGGAACTCGACCGGGCGGGTGTCCTCGACCTGGATGATGTGCCAGCCGAACTGGGTCTGCACGGGCTTGTCGGCCAGTTGGCCTTTCTTCAGCTTGGAGACGGCTTCGGCAAACGGGGCCACGTAGTTGCTCGGGGGCGCCCAGCCCAGCTCGCCGCCACGCACGGCACTGCCCTTGTCCTCGGAGTACTTCTTGGCGGCGTCGTCGAACTTCAGCTTGCCGCTCTTGATCTGCGCTTGGAGGTCCTGGGCAGTCTTTTCATCTTTGACCAGGATGTGACGCACCTGGTATTCCTGCTTGCCGGCCTGCTCTTTCTTGATCTTGTTGTACTCGGCTTCGATGGTGGCATCCGAAACCGGGTTTTTCTGCAGGTAGTCGGCCATCAGGGCGCGCACCAGGATGCCCTGGCGGGCCAGATCGATCTCGGTCTGGATATCCGGCTGCTTGGCAATGCCCTGCTTCTCCGCGGCTTGCACGAACACCTGGCGGTTGATCATCTCCTGCTTGACTTGCTCACGCAGCTGGGGCGTATCGGTGGCCCCTTGGCTGACCAGCAGCTTGACGAAATCATCCAGGCTTTTCTGGGAGATGGCCTGGCCGTTGACCGTGGCCGCATTCTGGGCGTAGACGGGAAGCGCGATAGCGCAGGCGGCAACCAGCGTAAGGATGCGTTTCATGAATATCCTTTCAGGGAGGAGGGTGAAGTGGGGGTATTGAATCGACGACAGCCGAATTGATTACAGCGCCTGTGTATCCAGGGCAAGCGCATGTATGGGGAAAGGAATGAGATCTTGCAATTGATCATACACCAGGCGATGTTGGGCAACCCGCGTCAACCCGGCGAAAGCTCCCGACACAATAAGGACGCGATAATGCCCCGCGCCGCCGGCTGCACCGGCATGGCCGGCATGCAAATAGGACTCGTCTTCGATGTCGAGCTGGATGGGATCCAGCGCGGCGAGGCGTTCGCGGATCAGGGCGATGCGGTCTTGATCAGGCTGGCTCATGGCTTACTCGGAAGAATTGTTTTTGTCGGCGTCGGGAGCCTGCAGATGGCGGCTCAACCAGAGGGACTGGCCGATCACGAAGACGACCAGCAGGCCCATCAGGCCGAAGACCTTGAAGTTGACCCACTGCGACTCGGTGAAGCGGCCGGAAAACGCCACGAACAGGTTCAGGGCGCCCGAGGCGACGAAAAACAGCGCCCAGCTCAGGTTGAGTTTGTCCCAGAGGGCCGACGGCATGGAAACCTGTGCCTGGAGCAGGCGGCGGATCAGGTTGCGGCCGAACAGATAGCGCCCGACCAGCAGCGCCGCGCCGAACAGCCAGTACAGCACCGTGGGCTTCCATTTGATGAAGGCATCGTTCTGCAGCCACAGGGTGGCGCCACCGAACAGCACGATGACGCCGAAGTTGATCCAGTGCATGCCTTCGATGGGCTTGCGCGTCAGGCGCAACCACAGCAACTGGACGACCGCGGCAGTGATCGCCACCGCCGTGGCCGCATAGATGTCGGCATAGCGATAGGCGATGAAAAACAGGATCAGCGGGAAAAGATCGAACAGAAACTTCTTCATGCGGCGTCCAGCGGTTCGAAGGTCAGCGACAGCGAGTTGATGCAATAGCGCAGCCCGGTGGGCGGGGGACCGTCGGGGAAGACGTGGCCCAGGTGCGAGTCGCAGACATCGCACAGGACTTCGGTGCGCACCATGCCGTGGCTGGTGTCGGTTTCTTCGCGTACGCGGCCGGCTTCGATGGGTTCGAAGTAGCTCGGCCAGCCGCAGCCAGCATCGAACTTGGTGTCCGAGGCGAACAGTGCCGTGCCGCAACCCACGCAACGGTAGATGCCATATTGGAAGGTGTCCCAATAACGCCCGGTGAAGGCGCGTTCGGTACCTTTCTCACGGGCGACGTGAAATTCCTGGGGGGACAGCTGGGCGCGCCATTCGGCGTCGGTTTTGCGTACTTTTTCCATAAGGGCTTGGATCGGCGCGGAGCAAATTGGTTCGTGCATAATCCGCACCATGTTAATCGAGTTTGAACAGGCGGTCGTCCAGGGCGAGGACGGGCCGCGATTGCGCGTGCCCAGCCTGACGCTCTCGCAGCGGCGGATCGGCATCGTGGGGCCCAATGGCGCCGGCAAAAGCACGCTGGCGCGGCTGATCAACGGCCTGGTGCTGCCCGACAGCGGCGTGGTGCGGGTCAACGGCCTGGATACGCGCCACGAGGCACAGGCCATCCGGCGCCAGGTGGGATTCGTATTCCAGAACCCGGACAACCAGATCGTGTTTCCGATCGTGCGCGAAGATCTGGATTTCGGACTCAAGCCGCTACGCCTGGCCGCCGCCGAGCGCCAGGCGAGGGTGGCGGACCATTTGCAGCGGCTGGGCATCGAACATCTGGCCGAGCGCAACAGTTATGTCCTGTCCGGCGGGGAGCGTCAGCTCGTGGCCCTGGCTGCCGTGCTGGTGCGCGAGCCGGCGCTGGTGGTGTTCGATGAACCCACCACCCAGCTGGATCTGCGCAACCGCAATCGGGTGCGCGACGCCATCGCGGCGCTCGACCTGGCGGCCTGCGTCGTCAGTCATGATCTGGAGCTCCTGGCCGACTTCGAGCGCGTATTGGTAGTGTGCGAAGGGCGCATTGCCGTCGATGATGCACCCGCGCAGGCCTTGCGCTGGTACCGGGAGCATTGCGGATGATGGCGCCTCTGTATGTCCCAGGCAGGGGCTGCCTGCATCGCCTGCCGGCCGCGCTCAAGCTGGCCGTGCTGGTGTCGGCCGGCGTGCTGCTGTTTGCCTGGCAGAGCCTGCCAGGCATGGGGGCGGCCTGCTTGACGGCATGGCTGCTGGTGGCGATCACCGGGGTGCGGGCTGGCGCCTTGTGGCGTCAGGTGCGCGGTATGGTCTGGATACTGCTTGCCGTCGGGCTGTTCACCTTCTGGATGGCCGATATACGTCAGGCCTTGCTGGTCGTGGCCCGTGCAGGGACCCTGATCGGTCTGGCGCTGGCGGTCACGCTGAGTACACCGGTACCGGCCATGCTGGCGGTGATCGAGCGTGTGCTGCAGCCGCTGTCGCGCTGGATCGACCCGGCGCGCGTGACGCTGGCGCTGGCGCTTTGCCTGCGCTTCATTCCCGAGATATGGCGCAACTATGAAGAAATCCGCGAAGCCCAGGCCGCACGCGGGCTGGGGCACCATCCCCTGGCGCTGCTGGTGCCGCTGATCGTGCGCACGCTCAAGCGCGCAGAAGAAGTGGCCCAGGCCATCGATGCCCGCAGTTGATGCGGCCTGCCATCCATATTTTTGAACCCGGCCCCGGGGAGGGCTCCATGACCAACAAAAATCTCGTACTGGCGGCCCTGTTTGCCGCGCTCATCGTCGTGCTCAGCCTGATGCCGCCGATCCCGCTGCCGGGTATCCCGGTGCCGATCACCCTGCAGACGCTGGGCGTGATGCTGGCCGGCGTGATGCTGGGGCCATGGCGCGGCCTGGTTGCCTGCCTTC
Organism: Pseudomonadota bacterium; assembly: GCA_023386765.1. GTDB lineage: Bacteria > Pseudomonadota > Gammaproteobacteria > Burkholderiales > Burkholderiaceae_B > Bordetella. The sequence continues at coordinate 3,660 of JAEWJD010000011.1, forward strand.
TGTATCTGGCGCTCGCGGCCATCGGCCTGCCCGTGCTGCCGGGCGGGCGGGGCGGACTGGGCGTGTTTGCCGGCCCGACCGGCGGCTTTCTGGTCGGCATGCTGCTGGGCGTCGTGGTGGCGGGTCTGGTGGCGCGCGCGCTGGCGCGCGGTGGCATGGCCCGCATGCTGGGGGCATATCTTCTGGCCTGCGTGCTGGGCGGTATTCTGGCGGTATACGCCGTGGGAGTGCCGTGGCTGGCAGCCGTGACGCAAATGGGTGTGGCCAAGGCCGCGATGGCCGTGGCGGTGTTTGTGCCGGGCGACCTGGTCAAGGCGCTGATCGCTTCCTGGGCTGCCTGGCGTGTCGAGCGGGTATGGCCCTTGTTGCGGCGCTGAGATGTTCGGGATTTCCCGCAAAGACGGCGAGCCGTGTTCCCGCGAGAATTCGCCAATAACAAATGCGTTTGTTGTTTTTTTGGATGGCCCTAGGGTTGATCCCGAGGTCGATGGAGTGGCTCCATTTGATACTCTTTTAACCCTATAATATTTTTTTCTGTATAACTTTAAACAGGTTTGGCGATCCGCTCTGGCGGCACACCGGGCCATCACAGGAGACATAAATCATGCGCAAGCAATCCGGCTTGTCGGCGCTGGCCGCCGCTCTCGCCCTGGCCCTGCCCCTGGCGGCTGCCGCCCAGGTCAAGGTCGGCGTCACGGTGTCGTCCACGGGGCCGGCCGCCTCGCTGGGCATCCCCGAGCGCAATACCGTTGCCCTGCTGCCCAAGGAAGTCGCTGGCCAGAAAATCGAGTGGATCGTCCTGGACGATGCCACTGACACCACCCAGGCCGTGAAGAACTCGCGCAAGCTCGCCTCCGAAGACAAGGTGGATGTGCTGGTCGGCACCTCGGTGACGCCGGGCTCGCTGGCCATGGTGGACGTGGCCGCCGAATCCAAGGTACCGATGATCAGCGTGGCCGCCAGCGCCAAGATCGTCGAACCGGTCGACGACAAGCGCCGCTGGGTCTTCAAGACGCCGCAGAACGATGCGCTGATGGCCAGCGCCCTGGCGGATGCCATGGCCAAGTCCAAGGTCAAGACGCTGGGCTTCATCGGTTTTGCCGATGCCTACGGCGACGGCTGGCTGGCCGTGATGCAGGAAGCTGCCAAGGCCAAGGGCATCGAGGTGGTCGGCGTGGAGAAATACAGCCGCACCGATACCAGTGTCACCGGTCAGGTGCTCAAGCTGCTGGGTGCCAAGCCGGACGCCATCCTGATCGCCGGGGCAGGAACGCCTTCGGCGCTGCCGCAAAAGGAACTGAAGGCACGCAACTATGGCGGCCTGATCTTCCAGACCCACGGTGCCGCCAACAACGACGTGCTGCGCGTGTGCGGCAAGGATTGCGAAGGCATGCTGCTGCCCGCCGGCCCGCTGCTGGTTGCCGCCCAGCTGCCCGACAGCAATCCGGTCAAGCAATCGGCCCTGGCTTATCGCGACACCTATGAGAAGGCCCACGGCGAAGGCTCCACCAATACGTTCGGCGGGCACATGTGGGATGCCGGCCAGCTGGTTGTTGCGGCCATCCCCGAGGCGATGAAATCCGGCGCCAAGCCGGGCACGCCGGAATTCCGCGCCGCCATGCGCGATGCCCTCGAGAAGATCCAGAACCTGGCCGTCTCGCAAGGCGTCTTCAATATGAGCCCGACCGACCATGCCGGCTTTGACGAGCGTTCGCGCGTCATGGTCAAGGTCAAGGACGGCAAGTGGCTTTACCAACCTGACCTGTAAATCGCCCGAAGGGGCGGCACGCACCGGGCGTTTGACGGCCGGCGCCGCCGCCCAGGCGTAGTATTCCGGCTGTTCTGCCACCAGACGCACCGGCCCACGGGCCGGTGCGCTGTATCCGCAGCGCCTGGCAAGACAATAAAAGGTCGTAAATAAGGTTGTAGTTCGATGGATTCCTCAATTGCGTTGATCCTGCTGCAAGACGGCATCGTCAACGGCGCCATCTATGCCCTACTCGGCATGGCCCTGGTGCTGGTGTTTGCCGTCACGCGCGTCATATTCATCCCCCAGGGCGAGTTCGTGGCGTTTGGTGCGCTGACGCTTGCCATGCTGGTCGACGGCCGGGTGCCCGGCACGGTATACCTGCTTTGCCTGCTGGGCGGGCTGGCTTTCCTGATGGAGCTGCTGCGTGCACTGCGCACCGGTCTGTGGTCGGGCATGCCCAAGACCATCGCCGGCTACCTGGTGCTGCCGGCCTTGCTCTGGTGGATTGCGACGACCTATGCCGGGGCGGGCAATTCCCTGTGGCTGAACATGCTGCTGACGCTGGTCCTGGTGGTGCCCATGGGGCCCATGGTTTACCGCATCGTCTACCAGCCCCTGGCCGAGGCCAGCGTGCTGGTGCTGCTGATCACGTCGGTGGCGGTGCACTTCGCCCTGACCGGCCTGGCGCTGGTGTTCTTTGGCGCCGAGGGCTGGCGTACGCCAGCCTTCGTGAGCGGCCAGATCGACCTGGGTTTTGCCACCTGGTCGGCGCAAAGCCAGTTTGTGGTGCTCACCTGCGCCGTGCTGATCGTGGCCTTGTGGCTGTTCTTCGGCAAGACGCTGTATGGCCGCGCGCTGCGCGCCACGGCGGTCAACCGGCGCGGTGCCCGCCTGATGGGCATCAGCACCAGCATGTCGGGCAGCCTGACCTTCACCCTGGCGGTCGGTATCGGTGCCATGTCCGGCATGCTGATCGCGCCCATCACCACGGTTTACTACGACACGGGCTTCATCATCGGTCTGAAGGGCTTCGTCGGCGCCATCATCGGCGGCCTGGCTAGCTATCCAATTGCTGCGGCCGGTTCGCTGATGGTCGGGATCCTCGAAGCTTTTTCCTCGTTCTGGGCCAGCGCCTACAAGGAAGTCATCGTATTCACCCTGATCATCCCGGTTCTGGTCTGGCGGTCATTCGGCACTCGCCACGTGGATGATGAGGAATAAACCATGAACCGCATTCTTCTCGCTGTATTCATCATCGTCATCGCGGCGCTGCCGGCCGTCTCGGCCACGCCCGAGTTCTGGATCACCCAGCTCAATTACATCGGGCTGGCCAGCCTGGTGGCCCTGGGCCTGGTGCTGCTGACCGGCGTGGGCGGCCTGACCTCCTTTGGCCAGGCGGCCTTCGTCGGGCTGGGCGCCTACACCACGGCCTATCTGACCACGCAATACGGCACGTCGCCGTGGCTGAGCCTGGGCGTGGGGTTGCTGCTGACCGCAGGCGTGGCCTTCTTCCTGGGCCTGATCACCTTGCGTCTGTCGGGGCACTTTCTGCCGCTGGGCACCATTGCCTGGGGCTTGTCGCTCTTCTACCTGTTTGGCAACCTGGATTTCCTGGGCAAGCATGACGGCATTGCCGGCATCGAGCCGTTGTCGCTGTTCGGCATTTCGCTGGCCGGGGGGCGGGAAATCTATTATCTGATCTGGGTGCTGCTGCTGTTGGCGCTTTGGGCCACCCGCAATCTCCTGAATTCGCGCCCTGGGCGCGCCATCCGTGCGCTCAAGAACGGCGCCGGCATGGCCGAGTCCATGGGCGTGAATACTGAGAGCTACAAGATCATCATCTTCGTCTGGGCGGCCCTGCTGGCCTGCCTGTCGGGGTGGATCTACGCGCACATGCAGCGCGCCGTGAGTCCCAGCCCCTTCGGCCTGAACTACGGTATCGAATACCTGTTCATGGCGGTGATCGGAGGGGCGGCCCATGTCTGGGGTGCGGTGCTGGGTTCGGCCGTGATCCTGGGCCTGAAAGACCAGTTGCAGAACTGGCTGCCCAAGCTGCTGAACACCGACACCAACGTCGAACTGGTGGCTTTCGGGGTGCTGATGATCCTGGTGTTGCAGTACGCCAGCAACGGCTTGTGGCCCATTCTGTCGGGCTGGTGGGCGCGCCTGACCGGTGCCGCCGCTGCCCAGCGCCTGCAGGCACCGCCCCCGCAAGCGCCGCCGCTGCCGCAGCGTGCCCGTCCGAGCGCAGGCGAACTGGTCCTTGAGGTCGACGCCATCCGCAAGGAGTTCGGCGGGCTGGTGGCAGTCAATGACATCAGCTTCCAGGTCAAGGCAGGTGAAATCGTCGGCCTGATCGGCCCGAACGGCGCAGGCAAGAGCACCACCTTCAACCTGATCAGCGGGGTGCTGCCTGTCACGCGCGGTGAAGTGCGCTTCCTGGGCGAGCGTACCGACGGGTTGTCGGCGCGTGCGATCGCCCAGCGTGGCGTCGGCCGCAGCTTCCAGCATGTGCAGTTGTTGCCGACCATGACGGTGCTGGAGCACGTGGCGTTGGGCGCACATATGCGCACCGAGGTCGGCGTGCTGGCAGGTGCGCTGCACACGGATCGTGCGCGTGAAGCCCAGTTGCTGCACGAGGCGGCGCTGCAATTGCGTCGCGTGGGTCTTGGCGATTACCTCTACGAGCAGGCGGGCAATCTGGCCCTGGGTCAGCAGCGTATCCTGGAAATCGCACGGGCCCTGGCCTGCGACCCGGTGCTGCTCTTGCTGGACGAGCCGGCCGCGGGTCTGCGCTACAAGGAAAAGCAGGAACTCGCCCAGGTGCTGGAACAATTGCGTGCCGAAGGCCTGAGCATCCTGCTGGTGGAACACGATATGGATTTTGTGATGCGCCTGACCAATCACCTGGTCGTCATGGACTTCGGTACCAAGCTGGCTGAAGGCGTGCCGGCCGAGGTGCAGCAGAACCCGGCGGTGCTGGAGGCCTATCTGGGCGGGATCGATGATGATCTGCCCGAGGCCGATCAGGCCAAGCCGGTGGCAGTGGGAGGCGTGCAATGAGTGCGGTGCTGGATGTGCGTGGCCTGTCGGCCCGCTATGGCAAAGTCGGGGCCTTGAATGATGCCGCCCTGCAGGTGCCGGCTGGCAGTATCGTGACGGTGATCGGTGCCAACGGTGCCGGCAAGTCGACCATGCTCAATGCCATTATGGGTTCGCTGCCGCAGTCGGGGCATGCCAATGGCCAGGTGCAGTATGCCGGCCAGGAGATCGGTAGCTGGGCGGTCGAGCGGCGGGTATCGGCAGGCATGTCGCTGGTTCCCGAACGGCGGGAACTGTTCGGCAGCATGTCGGTCGAGGACAACCTGTTGCTGGGCGGCTTCCGTCGCTACCGCGCCCGTGAGTCGGGTTGGCGCGATACCCTGGACGAGGTGTTTGAGCTTTTCCCGCGCCTGCGCGAACGGCGTCAGCAGCAGGCCGGCACCCTTTCGGGCGGCGAGCGCCAGATGCTGGCGGTGGGGCGCGCGCTGATGGCCAAGCCGCAGTTACTCATGCTCGATGAGCCCAGCCTGGGTCTGGCGCCGCGTATCGTGCGCGAGATCTTCCACATCATTGCGCGCTTGCGCGAAACCGGTGTGGCGATTCTGCTGGTCGAACAGAATGCGCGCGCCGCGCTGCAGGTGGCCGACTACGGTTACGTACTGGAAACTGGCGAGATCGTGCTGCACGGCCCGGCGCGCGAGCTGGCCGGCAATCCGCGCGTCATTGAAAGCTACCTGGGTCTGGGCAAGCAGCATTGACCCACGACGCATGAAAAAAGCCGGGCGTTGCCCGGCTTTTTTCATTCAGGCGCGTGCGCCCTGGCGGGCATAGTCCATGTAAAGCGCATGGGCGCGGCGGGCCATCGGCCCCTGGGGGAGCTCGCGCTGTTCGACCCGGTTGACGTGCATTACCTTGGCGTAGTTGCCGGTAGAGAACACTTCGTCGGCGGTTTCGATGTCGGCACGCGTGAGGCTGCGTTCCTGGACGTCGATTCCATCGGCGCGCAGCAGGGCCAGTACGCGTTGGCGCGTGATTCCGTTCAGGAAAGTGCCGTTGTGTACCGGCGTGGCCACGATGCCATCCTTGACGATCCAGAGGTTGCTTGAGGCAAACTCGGCGATATGGCCATCACCGTCACACATGATGGCGTTGTCGAAGCCGCGCGCATTGGCCTCGGCGATCGCGCGCTGGCCGTTGGGGTAGAGGCAGGAGGCCTTGGCGTCCGTCGGCGCCATGTTCGGCCAGGAGCGCGCAAAGCTGGAAAACGCAGCGGAAAAACCGGCCTGCGCGGCGGGCATGGGCACCTTGAAGACGTGCAGCACGAACTGCGTGCGGGCGGCATCCGGCAGCAGAAAGCCGTCGGCGCAGTAGAACATCGGTTTGATGTACAGCGCGCTGCCGGCTGGGAAGCGCGCCACGGCTTCGCGGCACAGACGTTCGACCTCCTGGGCGTCGATGGCCGGTTTCATCAGCATGCGCTCGGCCGAGCGGATGACGCGCTGGCAGTGCAGGTCCAGGTCGGGCAGCAGCCCGTCAAAGGCGCGTGCGCCGTCAAATACCATGCTCGCCATCCAGAAAGCATGGTCGGCCGGACCCAGCAGCTTGGGATTGTCGGTCAGCCATTGACCGTCATGCCAGAAAAGCGCATCCATCGTGGATTCATCCTTGTTCATCAGGCGCTGTGTGCGCCAAGAAAGAGAGCATACCGCGTCCGATGTGGGGGACAGGCCGGCAGTCGCGGCACGAAAAACAAACCCGCCTCGTGGGCGGGTTTGGGGCAGGGCGACGGGGCTTCAGGCGCGTGCGGCGCGGCGGCGCTGGCGCCAGGCGTCGAGTTCGCCCACCAGCCCTCGACGGAAGGCCATGACGCAGATCACGAAGATCAGGCCGATCACGATGGTGACCGATTCGCCCAGGCGCAGGAACCAGTCCACACCGGTCAGCTTGGCCATGAACATGCCGAAGTCGCCGACCTTGTTTTCCAGCAGCACCACCAGCAGCGCGCCAATGATGGGGCCGGTCAGTGTGCCCAGCCCACCGATGAGGGTCATCAGGATGACCAGGCCCGACATCTGCCAGGTGGCGTCGGACAGGGTGGCTGAGACGAACACCAGGGTCTTGGCCGCGCCAGCCAGCCCTGCGATGCCGGCCGACAGCACGAAGGCCAGCAGCTTGAAGCGATCGGTGTCGTAGCCCAGCGAAATGGCACGCGGCTCATTCTCGCGCAGGCCCTTGAGCACCTGGCCGAAGGGCGAGTGTACGGTACGCCAGATGATGAAGTAGCCGATCGCAAAGATGCCCATCACCACGTAGTAGAGGTTCAGGTCATTGGACAGGTCCAGGACGCCGCCCAGCAGCGAGCCGCGCGGAACGCCTTGCAGACCGTCTTCGCCGCCGGTGAAGTGCGCCTGCAGGAAGAAGAAGAACACCATCTGCGACAGCGCCAGCGTGATCATGGCGAAGTAGATGCCGCTGCGCCGGATGGCCAGGATCCCCATGCCCAGGCCTAGCAGGGCTGCGACCAGCACGCCGAACAGCAGGCCGAACTCGGTCGGCCAACCCCACACTTTGAGGGCATGCCCGGTGGCGTAGGCGGCGCTGCCCAGAAACGCGGCGTGTCCGAAGGAAAGCAGGCCGGTATAGCCCAGCAGCAGATTGAAGGCGCAGGCGAACAAGGCGTAGCACATCACCTTCATGGCGAAGATGGGGTACACGCCCAGCATCGGCAGCGCGGCCACGACAATGATGGCGGCGGCATAGCCCAGTAGTTGACGGTTCATTTTTCCTTCCCGAACAGTCCGGCCGGACGCAGCAGCAGCACGATGGCCATGATGATGAAAACGACGGTGCTGGAGGCTTCAGGCCAGAACACCTTGGTCAGACCTTCGATGACGCCCAACCCCAGGCCGGTGACGATGGCACCCATGATCGAGCCCATGCCGCCGATCACGACCACAGCGAACACCACGATGATGAGGTTCGAACCCATCAGCGGGGAGATCTGCAGCACCGGCGCGGCCAGCACGCCGGCAAACCCGGCCAGCGCCACGCCGAAACCGTAGGTGAGGGTGATCATGCGCGGCACGTTCACGCCGAAGGCCTCCACCAGACGGGGATTCTCGGTGCCGGCGCTCAGCAGGGCGCCCAGGCGGGTGCGTTCGATGACGTACCAGGTCGCCAGACACACCACCAGCGAGGCCACCACGACCCAACCACGATAGATGGGCAGAATCATGAAGCCGAGATTGGTGGCGCCGCGCAGCAGTTCAGGCGTGGGGTAGGGCTGGCCCGACACGCCGTAGACGCTGCGGAACAGGCCTTCGATCAGCAAGGTGAGGCCGAAGGTGAGCAGCAGGCCATAGAGGTGGTCCAGCTTGTAGAGGTGGCGCAACAGCAGGCGTTCGATCACGATGCCGAACAGCCCCACCACCAGCGGTGCGACGATCAGCATGACCCAGTAGTTCAGGCCCAGATAGGCCAGACCCATCCAGGTCAGGAAGGCGCCCACCATGTACAACGCGCCGTGCGCGAAGTTGATGACGTTGAGCAGACCGAAAATGACTGCCAGTCCCAGTGAGAGCATGGCATAGAACGAACCGTTGACCAGACCGAGCAGCAGTTGCCCTAGCAATGCTTGTATCGGGATGCCGAAAATTTCAGTCATCGTAAAAACATCCTGCGCGTGCAAAAAAGGGGTTGAAGATCAGTGGCCGGTGGTGCCCGCAGGCAGGACCGGCCACTGTCATACGGGGTTATTTCTTCATCAGCTTGCAGGTCGACTCGGACGGCTTGGTGTAGATCTCCTCACCAGGCAGCGTGGCGATGACGTTGTAGTAATCCCAGGGACCCTTGGATTGCTCCGGGGTCTTCACCTGCATAAGATACATGTTGTAGACCATGCGCCCGTCATCGCGGATGTAGCCACCCTGCGTGAAGAAGTCGTTGATCTTGTTGCCCTTCATCCATTTCATGATGGCGTCGCCATCATCGGTGCCGCTCTCCTTGACGCCCTTCAGGTAGAAGGACACCGCCGAGTAGTCGGCAGCCTGCAGCATGGAGGGCTTGCGCTTGATCTTGTCTTCGAAGCGCTGCGACCAGGCACGCGAGGCATCCGATTGGTTCCAGTACCAGCCGTCGGTCAGGTACATGCCTTTGGTGGCTTCCAGGCCAAGGGAGTGGATGTCGTTGATGAAGACCAGCAGGCCCGCCATCTTCATGGTGTTGGTCACGCCGAACTCGTTGGCTGCCTTGATCGAGTTGATCGTGTCGCCACCGGCATTGGCCAGCCCCAGGATCTGGGCCTTGGAGGCCTGGGCCTGGAGCATGAAGGAAGAGAAGTCCGACGCTCCCAGCGGCGCGCGAACCTGGCCCTTGACCTCACCGCCGGCAGCCTTGACCACGGCGGCGGTATCGCGTTCCAGCGCATGGCCGAAGGCATAGTCGGCTGTCAGGAAGAACCACGTCTTGCCGCCGTCCTTGACCACCGCCGAGCCGGTGCCGCGCGCCAGCGCCACGGTGTCATAGGCATAGTGCACGGTGTAGGGCGAGCATTGCGCGTTGGTGAGATCGGAAGCACCGGCGCCGATGGCGATGAAGGGCTTCTTTTTCTCGGTGGCGACCTGCGCCATGGCCAGGCTGGCCGCCGAGTTGGTGCCGCCGATCAGTACATCCAGGTGCTGCTGGTCGAACCACTCGCGCGCCTTGGCCGAGGCGATGTCGGCCTTGTTCTGGTGATCGGCGGTGATCAGCTCTATCTTCTTGCCGTTGATGTTGCCGCCGGCATCCTCGATGGCCATGCGGATGGCTTCGACGCCACCGCGGCCGTCGATGTCGGAGTAGACGCCCGACATGTCGGTGATGAAACCGATGCGCAGAACGTCATCGCTGATCGATTGGGCCTGGGCGGATAGCCCGAGGGTTCCCAGGCCCGCCAGGGCCAGTGCAGCTGGAAGGGTGTGCAGCTTCATGGGGTGACTCCTAAAGGAGTTGCGGCCGGTCGGCCAGGGGGGTCATACGCCCAGCAATTCGTTGAGCGAGTCCTGTTTCTCGGGCAATTGTTCGGCGCTGAACTGTTCGACGATCTCGCCATGCTCCATGACGTAGAAACGATCGGCCAGCGGCGCGGCGAAACGGAAATTCTGTTCGACCATCACGATGGTGTAGCCGCGCGCCTTGAGTGCGGTGATCATGCGGGCAAGTGCCTGTACGATCACCGGGGCGAGGCCTTCCGAGATTTCATCCAGCAGCAGCAGGTTTGCGCCGGTGCGCAAGATCCGGGCAACTGCGAGCATCTGCTGTTCGCCGCCCGACAGCCGGGTGCCCGGCGAATGGCGGCGCTCGTGCAGGTTTGGGAACATGTCGTAGATCTCGGCCAGCGACATGCCTCCCCCCAGCGCCCCGCCCACCGGCGGCGGCAGCAGCAGGTTTTCTTCGCAGGACAGGCTGGCAAAGATGCCGCGCTCTTCGGGGCAGTAGCCCACGCCGAGGTGAGCCACCTTGTGCGTGGCCAGGGCGATGGCTTCGGTGCCGTGGATGCGGACCGAGCCCGTGCGCGAACCGGTCAGGCCGAGGATGGCGCGCAGGGTGGTGGTGCGCCCGGCGCCGTTGCGCCCCAGCAGCGTGACGACTTCACCCTGATTGATGTTCAGGTTCACGCCATGCAGGATATGTGACTCGCCATACCAGGCCTGCAGGTCGCGGATCTCCAGTGCGGGAGTGCTCATGCATGGGCTCCTTCGAGTTCGCCTTCGGTTGTTCCCATATAGGCTTGCATGACGGCCGGGTGCCGCGAGACTTCCGCGTACGTGCCCTCGGCCAGCACCGCCCCGCGCGCCAGAACCGTAATGGTGTCGGCGATCGAGGAGATCACCTTCATGTTGTGCTCGACCATGAGAATGGTGCGGCCGGCGCTCACGCGCTTGATCAGCTGCGTGACCCGGTCCACGTCCTCGTGGCCCATGCCTTGCGTGGGTTCATCCAGCAGCATGAGCTCGGGCTCCATGGCCAGGGTGGTGGCGATTTCCAGGGCGCGCTTGCGGCCATAGGGCAGATTGACCGTGATCTCGTCGGCGAACTCGCTCAGGTCGACTTCTTCGAGCAGCGCGCGCGCCGGCTCGTCGAGCTCGCTGAGGATCTTCTCGCTGCGCCAGAAGTGATAGGACAGACCGGTGCGACGCTGCAGGCCCAGGCGGACGTTCTCCAGCACCGACAGGTGCGGGAACACGGCCGAGATCTGGAAGGAGCGGATCACGCCACGGCGTGCGATCTGCGCCGGCCGCTCGCGGGTGATGTCCAGACCGTTGAAATGGATGCTGCCCGACGTCGGAGAGAGAAACTTGGTCAGCAGGTTGAAGCAGGTTGTCTTGCCGGCCCCGTTGGGCCCGATCAAGGCATGGATATGCCCGCGCTTGACGCGCAGATTGACGTTATTGACCGCGACAAAGCCACGGAATTCCTTCGTCAACCCTTTTGTCTCCAGGATCGTATCGTCCATTCAGCTGCACCCGCGTTGGCGTTCTTTGAAAGAGTGAAGCTGAGTATGCGATACCTGTCCCGGTGCATGCCATGAGGGTTTCTCATAGGTTTTGCGCTGCGCCATGAAAGATTGTCAACCAGGCGACATTGCTGCGCGTTGCGGGGCCCTTGGCGGCACGTTGGCCGCCGTTGCGACGCAACAAACAAGATCGGACTAATGCCGATTTCAGTGCCTATGACTCAAGCAGGCGTCTTAGATTTGAACTCGCACAAATCCGAGATGCCGCATTGCGGGCATTTCGGCTTGCGGGCGACACAGATATAGCGGCCATGCAGGATCAGCCAATGATGTGCGTCCAGCAGGTACTCGCGTGGCACGAATTTCATCAGCTTGAGCTCGACCTCCAGCACATTCTTGCCAGGGGCCAGGCCGGTGCGGTTGGAAACCCGGAAGATATGCGTGTCGACCGCCATGGCGAGTTCGCCGAAGGCGGTGTTGAGCACGACGTTGGCGGTTTTGCGTCCGACTCCGGGCAGGGCCTCCAGCGCCTCGCGCGTGCGGGGGACTTCACCCTGGTACTGCTCCAGGATGATGCGGCTGGTGGCGATGGCGTTCTTGGCTTTGTTGCGGAACAGCCCGATTGTCTTGACGTACTCGGTCAGGCCGGCTTCGCCCAGCTCGACCATGCCTTGTGGCGTGCCATGTTCGGGGAAGAATTTGCGCGTGGCAATGTTGACCGAACGGTCGGTGGCCTGGGCGGACAGCAGCACGGCGATCAGCAACTGAAACGGCGTGTCGTACTCCAGCTCGGTGGTGGGCTTGGGATTGGCGGCTTTCAGGCGCTCGAAGATCTCACGGCGTTTGGCGGCATTCATGGGCGGGTTACTCAGGAGCGCGGGTTGCGGCGGGCGCGGGCGCGGGCCAGGGCGGCGGCAATGGCGTCGCGCTTGGCAGTCTGATCGTCGGGCGCGCTGGCTGGCGGTGCGGTGTCCGCGGGGGCTTCGGCAGTGTCGGCCATCAGGCGGGTATTGTCGGCGGACTCTTGTGGCCCCCCGCGGGGGCGGGCCGGG
>JAEWJD010000427.1 GCA_023386765.1 Pseudomonadota bacterium
CCACCGGGCCCGGGTTTTTTAACCCCCCCGCGGGGGCGTCCCCCCCCCGCCGCGCTTGCGCGCTACAGCTCGTCCTTGCGCTTGAGGAATGCCATGAAGCGGCCCAGGGTGGTCGCCTGCACCAGCAGGCTGAAGATCACCACCACATAGGTGATGCCCACGATCATGTCGCGCCCTTCCATCGTCATGGGCAACGACAGGGCCAGCGCGATCGAAATACCCCCACGCAGGCCGCCCCAGGTCATGATCTCGACCGTATGCGGGCTGGTGCGTTTGCGGAAGTTGTGCAGCACGAAGAACGGAATCCCCACGCTGACCGCGCGCGCCACCAGCACCACCGGCACGGTCAGCAGGCCGATCCAGATCACGCCCCAGTCCATCGTCAGGGCGATCACCTCCAGGCCGATCAACCCGAACAACACCAGGTTGAGCAGCTCGTCGAGCAACTCCCAGAAAGAAAACAGGTGCTCCTGCGTCTTGGTCGACATCGACTGACGGCCCAGGTTGCCGATCACCAGGCCCATCACCACCACCGCCAACGGCGCCGACACATGCAGCTGCTCGGCCAGGCTGAAGCCGGCCGTGGCCAGTGACAACGTGATCAGGATCTCGACGGCATAGCTGTCGAGCTGACGCAGCATCAACGTCGCCACATAACCGGCGACCAGGCCCAGCACGCCGGCCCCGATGACCTCGGTCACCAAGGACAGGGCGATGGCCTCGGCACTCAGGGTGGCCGTGCCCATGGCCAGCCCCAGCAGCGTCATGAACGCCACCACGGCCGTGCCGTCATTGAACAACGCCTCGCCCGCGATCTTGGATTCCAGCACCGGATTGACTTTGGCCTTTTTCAGCACGCTCAGCACCGCGATCGGATCGGTCGGCGAAATCAGCGCCCCGAACATCAGGCACACCAACAGGCTGATCGGCGTCCCGATGGCCCCAAGCAGGTAATACAACCCGGTCCCCACGGCTGCGGTGGAAATCAGCACCCCCACCGTGGCCAACAGAAAGATCGAGACCCGCTGTTCCTTCAGACGGCTCAAGTCCACGTGCAGCGCACCGGCAAACAGCAACAGGCTCAGCAGGCCATGAAACACCACATCGGTGAAATCGATCTGCTGAATCAGCGCCCGGGCGCCCTCGGTCATGCCCGGATTGGTAACCCCGATGGCCGTCACGATGGCTGACAGCGCCAGCCCCACCGCCGTGATGCCCAAGGTATCCGGCAGTTTGATCCACTTGTAGTTGATGAAGCCGCACAGCGCGACGATCGTAAATAAAACCCCGATACCCTGGAATACGGTCATGGTGTGACTGAAGAAGATGTTGGAAAGAAACGCCGCCTCGTCCCGCCGCCCCACGCGGCAGGCGCTCCCGGGCGCTCCGAGCGCCAACTGTAGCAGGGCTGCCGTGTCAGTGGCACACATCGTCAGAAGAGGCACGCGCCCTGTGCTCCTGCCGAGCGCCGCTGACGCGGCACGGGGATGCCCCCACCGGCCCGGGCGGGCTTTGCGGTAATCTTATGCGCATGCGCTATGAGCTTACCGATCTGCGTCTTTTCCTGGCCATTGCCGAAGCCAAGAGCCTGTCCGGCGGCGCCAACCGGGTCCACCTGACCGCGTCTTCAGCCAGTTATCGGCTGAAGAACCTGGAACTCGCCATGGGAGTGCCGCTGTTCAAGCGGGAAGCTCGTGGGATGGACCTCACGCCGGAAGGCGAATTCGTGCTCAAGCACGTGCGCTCGCTACTCTCCGGCGTCGAACGCATGCACGGCGAGGTCAGCGGCTTTGCTACCGGCCTGAAGGGCAGCGTGAAACTGTTTGCCAACAGCAGCTCGCTCAACGGCTTCATCGTGCCCAGCCTCAGCCGCTTTCTGTCGGCCAATCCCAATGTGAACATTCTGCTGGAAGAACGATCCAGCAACACCATCGAAGCCTCCATCGCCGGCGGCGAGGCCGATATCGGCATCTTTGCCGGAGAATCCCAATCCTCGGGCGTGCATGCCATGCGCTTCGCGGTGGACGAGTTGATCATCGCCGCCCCGCTGAACCATCCGGTCACCGAGAGCTCTCCCTTGCGGTTCCCGGCGGTGCTCAGCCTGGACTTTGTCTGCATGAGCCGCAGCAGCAGCAACTACGTTTTCCTCAACGACATGGCCCGCCTGGCAGGCAAGACGCCCAAGGTACGCATCCATGTCCATACGTTCGACGCCGTACTGGCCATGGTCGAAGCCGGCGTCGGGGTCTCGCTGGTACCACGCAGCGTCGCGGCCGCCGCGCTGCGTGAACGGCGCATCGCGGCCGTGGCCCTCAGCGAACCCTGGGCGCTGCGTGAGCTGACGCTGGTCACGCAAGCGGATACGCCGCTCTCCCCCTTTGTCCAACAGGTCGCGGAGTACTTGCTCGACGACCCCGTGGTGGCATCCACGAGGGCCGACGCCTGAGCCGCTCAGCCGGCGCGCTTGCGCTCCAGGAAAGCATTCATGAAGGTCTGCGGCTCGCCTGTGTTGAAGGCCTTGCCGAATTCCGCCACGCTATCCTCGATCGCTTCATCCACGCTCAGGGTCTCCCAGCGGCGCAGCAGGGTCTTCTGCTGACGCAGCACCGCCGGTCCCACGGCGGCCAGGCCATCGGCCATTCGCTGCACCTCGGCATCCAGGTCGGCAGCCGGCACTGAAGCATTCACCAACCCCCACGACAACGCCTGCCGGGCATCGATGAGCTCGCCTGCCAGAAGCATCCAGGCGCTGTTGGCGGCACCGATCAGCCGCGGCATGAGCGCGGCGTGGATCACGGACGGGATGCCCACCTTGACCTCGGGCATCCCGAACTGGGCATGGTCGGCGCAGACACGCAGATCGCAGGCCAGCGCAAACTCCAACCCCCCTCCCAGGCACCATCCCGGAATCCGGGCGATGACCGGCACGGGGAAATGTCTCACGTCGTTGCAAAGATCGCGCAGCCCGGAAATGAACCGTTGCGCGGACACTTCGTCCAGCTTGGCCATTTCCGCGATGTCCGCGCCCGCAACGAAGGCACGATCACTCGCGCCACGCAGAATCAGAACGCGCACCTGCGCCTGCTCGCGCAGCGCAGCCAACGCACGGCGCAGGTCCTCGATCACCGGTGTGCTCAGAATATTCAGCACCCCCGCCGCCTCCATCGAGAGGGTGGCCACCCCGTTGGCCGCCACCGTTGCACGCGCATGGGGGAACTCGATCATCTTGGTACTCATGGTTTCTTCTCCTGATTTGAAAACAGGCATTGGCTGTCCGGTCTCAGCAACGGCCCTGCAGTATCGCTTCGGTGTGTTCTCCCAGCAGGGGCGGCGCAGCGCCCAGCGCCTGAGCCGGGGTTCCGGTCAGCAAGGGATTGCGCACCAGCCGCAGCTCGCCCAGCACGGGATGATGTTGGGTCTGCAACAACTGGCGGTGCTGCACCTGGGGATGGGCGAACACTTCATCGAGCGTATGGATCGGCCCCCACGGCACGCCAGCGGCATCGAACGCCGTGGTCCAGCGTGAGCGCGGCGCCGTGTTCAAGGCAGCGCTGATCGCCGGGCGCAGACTGGCCATGTTCTGCAAACGCGCGCGGTTGGTCTGGTAACGGGGGTCGCTGGCCCATCCGGCTTGCCCCAGTACCTCACAAAAGCGGGAAAACTGCCCATCGTTGCCGATCGCCAGGATCAGGTGTCCGTCACTGCAGGCAAACACCTCGTAGGGTGCGCAATTCGGATGCGCATTCCCGCTACGCCGTGGCACTTCGCCGGAGGTCAGATAATTGGCGGCCTGATTGGCGTTGAGTGCAACAGCCACATCCAACAGGCAGAGATCCAGCGGCATGCCTTGACCGCTGCGATCGCGCTGGTGCAACGCCGCCAATACCGCCGATGTCGCGTACATGCCGGTCATCAGATCCACCACGGCGACCCCGGTGCGCAGGGGTCCGGCGCCAGGCTCGCCATCCGGCTGCCCGGTATAGCTCATCAGCCCGCCCATCCCCTGGAACACATAGTCGTAGCCAGGCCGCCCGGCCATCGGGCCCGACTGCCCATAGCCAGTGATGGAAAGATAGATCAAGCGCGGATTCAAAGCCGCCAGCGAGTCGTAGTCCAGCCCATACTTGCGCAGGCTGCCGGCCTTGTAGTTCTCCACCAGGACGTCTGCGTCGCGGATCAGCGCGCGCAACGTCGCCGCCCCTTCCTCGGTCGAGAAATCCAGCGCGACCGACTGCTTGCCCCGGTTGCAGGCCATGAAGTAGGCCGACATTGAAGCCTCTGCATCCGGTGCCTGCACATCGGGCGGCCCCCAGCCCCGCGTGTCATCGCCACGAACGGGATGTTCCACCTTGATGACCTCGGCCCCCATGTCGGCAAGATTCTGCGTACACCAGGGGCCGGCCAGTATGCGCGAAAGGTCGATGACCTTGATCCCGCGCAGCGCATTGTGAAGCATAGTTTCTCCGTGATTCGCATCTGGCGAAAAGT
Source organism: Pseudomonadota bacterium (assembly GCA_023386765.1). Lineage (GTDB taxonomy): Bacteria > Pseudomonadota > Gammaproteobacteria > Burkholderiales > Burkholderiaceae_B > Bordetella. The sequence continues at coordinate 4,489 of JAEWJD010000427.1, forward strand.
ATGCAGATGGCCTGCGCACATGACGAGTCGAATGTTTCGAACGTTGTGTTCGCCATCGTTCAAGCCAGGCCCGGCGCAGGCGGGGCTTTAGATAGCAGCGAACAAAGCCTTCGAAAATTTCCCATGGAGAATTGGCGGCGCTCCGAACATACTGCGCTGGCGGCCGACCCCATGGCGATGGCCACCAGAGAAAACAGATCACGGAGACTTTCATGAATCGCAAACTGCTGCATGGCGGCGTGCTTGGCGCGTTGCTGACCTTCGGCCTGGCATCCGGCCAGGCACACGCCGACTATCCAGAACGCCCCGTCAGCGTCGTGGTGGCTTTTGCCCCCGGCGGCATGACGGACATCGTGGCCCGCCTGCTCGCGGCAGAACTGGGCAAGCGCATGGGGCAGACATTCGTCATCGAAAACAAGGCGGGCGCTGCCGGCCTGGTCGGCACCGAACTGGTTGCACGCCAGAAGAATGACGGCTACACCCTGCTCATCAATGCCACGGGCCACGTCATCGGACCGGCCGTCAACGACCAGGTTCACTACGATCCGGTGAAGGACTTCGCGCCGATTTCCATCCTGGCGCGGGCTCCCAATCTCGTGGTGGTCAACCCTTCAGTTCCCGCCAAGACCATCCCGGAGTTCCTTGCTTGGGGCAAGACCCAGCAAGGCATCCCCTACGGGTCGGCCGGCTTTGGCGGCTCCACGCACCTGGGCGGAGAATGGCTGAAGAAAATCAGCGGCCTGCCAATGGAACACGTACCGTACAAAGGCGCCTCCCCCTCCACCAACGCTGCCATTGCAGGCGAGATCAACGTGGCAGTGCAGGACGCAATGAGCGTGGCGCCCTTCATCAAGTCGGGACAACTGCGGCCCATCGGGGTGGCCAGTGCCCAACGCAGTGCGCTCTTTCCCGAGCTGCCGACTTTCTCCGAATCCGGTGTTCCTGGCCTGGATGTCTATACCTGGCTGGGCTTCTATGCCCCGGCCGGCACTGACCCGGCCATCATTGCCAAGCTGAACGCAGCCACCAACGAGATCATGAACTCTCCGGAAATGGTGCAGCGCCTGGCCGGGCAAAACAGTGAGCCGCTGGGGCCGATGACGCCGCAACAGGTCACGGATTTCGTGGCCGGCGAAACCGCCAAGTGGAAACAGGTCGTGCAAGCGACCGGTGTCAAGGTGGAGTAAGAGAGGCAGGCGCGGCAACGCGCCGCCACCTCCCCCTAGCGGAACGCAAAGACCGCATTGGCCTTGACGTGAACGCTGTCTCCCACCTGCAGCAGGCAACTTGCATGCGCCAGCCTGCGGCCTTGCTTCTCGACCAGGACCCGCGCCTGCAGCCAATCCCCTTCCTGAACCGCGCGCAGATACTCGATCGACATTTGCACCGTCACGGATGGGCGGCCACTGAGCTGCGTCAAGGCATGACCCAGCGCGCAATCCGCCAAGGACGCCAACATGCCCCCGTGGGCGATGGCATGCATATTGGTGTGTGCTTCGGTAACGCGCAATGCGATCACCGGGCCGCTGACATAGAGCGGCCCCATCGCGGCCAGCCCCTGCATGAAGGT
>JAEWJD010000331.1 GCA_023386765.1 Pseudomonadota bacterium
TCTCGAAGTACGTCCAGATCGATCCGGGCGACATCAAGGTGCATCTGGAACGCAGGACTCGCTGGAAGTGCTCGAGGTCAAAATCGAGATGCCCCAGGGCGAACAGGCCTCGACCTGACCCCCTTGCCGCGCGCGCAGCGACCTGCGCGCGCGGCCCATCCGTGCTGCGGGCCTCCTGCCCCAGTCGGCCATGCCCGCCTTGCCGGCACTCAGGCCCGAACCCATTGATCGTTCCACAAGGCCTCGCCCCGCGCGACCGCTTCGCCCAGCGCCTGCTTGCTGCGCTGCGCGACGGCTGCCAGCAAGGCGTTGCACAGCGACATGGCTGCCGTATAGGAATCGAAGGGCGAAGCGCTCGAACAATGCGCCACCAGCATGGCATCGGCCCAGCGTGCCGCCGGCGCCTGGGCGGAATCCGTGATCAACACCACCGCGCCGCCCGCCTGCCGGAATGCCTGGGCGGCCTTGAGGGCCGTCACGGAATAGCGCCGGAAGGTGAACAGCAACAGCACGTCGTGCGCGTCCAGCCATAGCAGCTGGTCTTCCAGGGACTGAGGGCCGCCGGTATTGAACTGGCGCACACCCGGGCGGCAAAGATTCAGATACAGCGCGGCATACCCGGCCAGCGGCGCGGCCTGGCGATGGCCCAGCACGTGCAGCCGCGCCTTGCGCTGCAGCAACAGCCGTAGCGCCGACTCGAACTGCAGCGGATCCAACCCGGCGAAGGTGGCCTGCAGATTGTGCTGGTCATGCAGCAGGGCCTGATGCAGACAGGCACGGGCCGACAGACTATCTGCCGCCACGGCGTCCGCGCGCTCGGCCGGTGAGGCCAGGCGGGCCGTGACGGCCGCGCGCGCCTCGGTCTGCGCCTGCGCATAGCTCTCGTAACCCAGCTTGGCCAACAGGCGCACGACCGTCGACGCACTGGTGCCCACGGTCCTGGCCAGCGCCGTGGCCGACTCCAGCAGGCTCTGCGGATAGTGCGCCAGCACGGCCTCGACCAGCAGGTTCTCGGTCTTGGACAGTTTGCGGTCATAGGCCGCGATGCGTTGTAGCAGGTTCATTGGAAGAGCAATCTCAAATATTGCAATGCTCATTGCAAAACATATTCTACAAATGCAAAGCAAATTGCATTAAATTCCGGTTGCCATCCTAGGAGACAAGCATGACACACTGTACCGGAGCCGCGTCGCGCCTGCGCCGCCGTCTGCTGCAAGCGAGCCTGGCCAGCGCACTGCTGCCGCTCGCCCCGTTGGCCGCCCAGGCCGAGTCCCCCGCCTACCCTTCCCGCCCGATCACCCTGGTGGTGCCCTTTCCCGCCGGCGGATCGGTTGACCTGGTCGGACGTCTGTATGCCGAACGCCTGGGCAAAGTGCTGGGTACCAATGTCGTCATCGAAAACCGTGACGGCGCGGGCGGCGCCATCGGCAGCCAGCGCGTGGCCCGCGCCGCACCCGACGGTTATACCCTGGTCGCTTCCTCGCAAAGCTCGCATCTGGCCAATCCGCTGATGCAGAGCAACCTGGGCTATGACCCGATCAAGGACTTCAGTTCGATCTCGCAACTGTCGCGTTCGCTGAACGTGCTGAGCGTGCATCCGGATGTACCGGCCAAGACGCTGGATGAGTTCGTCGCCTACCTGAAGGCCAACCCGGATCAGCTGCACTACGCCTCCGGTGGCGTGGGCAGCATGGGCCAGCTCAACGTCGAGCTGCTCAAGCACACCCTCGGCGTGCAGGCCGTGCACGTGCCCTATCGGGGCGGCGGCCAGCTGCTCAATGGCCTGCTGTCCAACCAGGCCCAGTTCTCGCTGGACAACCTGGCACCCTTCCTGCCGCACATCCAGACCGGCAAGCTGCGCGCGCTGGCCGTAGCGGCGCCCGAACGCCTGCCCTACCTGCCGGACGTGCCGACGTTCGAGGAGCTGGGCTACCCGGTCCTCAATGCAACCTCCTGGGTCGGTCTGGCTGCGCCGGCCGGCACGCCACCGGCCGTGGTCCAGACCTTGCTGCAGGCCGTGCAGACGGCTGCCGCCGATGAAGAGCTGCGCACCACGCTGGAGAAAAGCGGCTCCCTGCCGCCCGAGCCCATGACCCCGGCGCAGTTCACCGACATGATGGCCGAACGCCTGGTGCTCTACAAAAACCTGATCGACAGCGCCGGCATCCGTCCGGAATGAGGCCCCCCACCATGGAACCGACCCGTTTCATCCCCGACGACGCACCGCTGGAAGTCCTGCCGCGCGATCTGTCCACCTATCGCACCGGCAATACCGGCATTGATTACGTGCATCGCTTCGAGTCCGGCAAGCCCGGCCCGCACGTCCTGATCAATGCCCTGACGCATGGCAATGAAATCTGCGGCATGGTCGCCGCCACGCACCTGCTGGACCATGGTGTGCGGCCGCAGATCGGCACCTTGACGGTCAGCTTCGCCAACGTCGAGGCTTATGAAGCCTTCGATCCGGCACGACCCTATGAGAACCGCCAGCTGGTGCACAACCTGAACCGCATCTGGACGCCCGCCCTGCTGGATGGTTCGCAAGACAGCCCCGAACTGCGCCGCGCGCGTGTGTTGCGCCCGGTGCTGGATGCCGCCGATTACGTGCTCGACATCCATTCGACACGCTCGCCGGTACAGCCTTTCTGGGTCTATCCGGACCTGCCGCGCAACCGCGCCCTGGCCACCGCCGTGGGCGCGCCCGACGTGCAACTCATCATGCCGGCAGAACGCTTTCCCGGCACCGGCGTGATCGGCTACGGCCATCACGGGGACGCGCAATCAGACAGCGGCGGCGCGCTGGTGGTGGAATGCGGCCAGCACTTTGCGCAATCGGCCGCCGACCTCGCCGTGGACGTGACCCTGCGCTTTCTCGGCCACCTGGGCCTGATCGAACCGCCGCCCGCGCACGCCAATCCGGCTGCCGCACGGCCGTATCTGTTGCTGGAAGTGCATATGGTGAAGTCCGAAGACTTTCATTTCGTGCGCCCGCTGATCGGCTTCGAAGTCTTCCAGAAAGGCGAACTGATCGGCATCAACGGCGACGAAGAGATCCGCTCGCCTTGCGACAACTGCACGGTCTTCATGCCGACCCGCCTGCCCATCATCGGACGCGAGGGCGTCTACCTCACCGTGCCAGCCTGAAACCCGATCAGGCCGGCAAGCAAAACGCCCTGCCTGAGCAGGGCGTTCGTGGCTGCACCCGGCGGCGCAGCGCGCCTTACTTACCGACCTGATCGCCGATCACGCCGCCGATGGCGGCACCGCCGACCGTGCCCAGCACGCCGCCGCCGCTGATCACGGCACCGGCCACTCCGCCCAGCGCCGCACCGCCCACCGTGCTTTTCTGCCTGTGGTTCATGCCGTCCCAGGAGGAGCAGCCCGCCATGGCAGCCATCAGCAGGGCCGCCGTCAATGTCTTGGATATAGTCTTGATCGTCATGATGCCTCTCCGGTTGTCCGCCCGGGCGCAGAGATGCGCCACGCGGGAAGTCCAGGCCATCAGGATCGCAAAAAGCCCTGCCGGGTACTGTGAGGTTTGCCCAGTTTTTGTGTCAGGGCGTAGAAAATCGGCTGGAAAAAGCCTGCGCTGTTGCAGCCTGGCACTTACTTGACCAGACGTAACACCTCGCGAAAGCGCGGATGCTCGCAGGTTTGCAGCCACTCGAACATGACCATTTCGCTGGTGACGATCTGCGCACCCGCCGCGCGCATGCGCCGCAATGCCGCATGATGGTCCGCCGGCTTGCGTGAGCCGGCCGCATCGGCCACCAAGGCCACCTGCCAGCCTCGTTCGCGCAGCCCCAGCACCGTTTGCAAGACACACACATGGGCCTCGCAACCCGTCACCACCAAGGTGGGACGCTGAGCCGGCAGCCAGGCCTCGAAACCCGGCTCACGCAGGGCCCCGAAGCTCATCTTCTGGAAAGTCGCGTCGATACTCTCACGCAGCGAGGCAATGGTCGGCCCCAGAGCACGCACATGGTGCTCGGTGGCCAGCACCGGCACCTCCAGCAGACGCGCCGCCTGCGCCAGCTTGCCGTTGGCCGCCAACACCGCTTCGCCGCGGTCGATCACCGGCATCAGGCGCTCCTGCATGTCGATGATGAGCAGCGTGCATTGGTCGGCTTGCAGCAACATGGCGAATCTCCGGTTGCGGCCCGGGCGGCGGGGGCCCCCCCGGCGGGCGTTTAATAAGCGCC
>JAEWJD010000411.1 GCA_023386765.1 Pseudomonadota bacterium
ATAATTCGCGCCCGCCACTCGCTTGACGACCCGGAACCAGGCTTCTGGCTCCAGCCTGTGGAACAGGTCCAGACCCTTGCGCTGGTCATCGCCATAAGGCTGGCAAATACGCATCTGGGAAAACGCCACCCCGGCCCGATGCATGTGGTCATAGAGACGGTTGTAGGCGTGACCATGCTCGCCGATGTAGCGCCACAGGTCGCTGAATTTCCAGTCGTACAAGGGGAAAAAAGTCACGGCACGACGGCGCGCATTGTCACAGGCGCTCCAGGCCAGCGCCTGACGCGCGCCGGGCGGCTTCCAGGCGCACTTCTTGACCCGCGCGCGGCGCTTGACCGCCAGATAGCGATTCAAGGACTCATCCGAACGGATACCCACCAGAAAAGCGGTCGGCGTCTCGCGCGACAACCAGTCATTGAATGCGGGCACGAACTCCTCGAACTCCATGCGATAGCGATAGAAAGGAAACAAACGCATATCGCGAATCACGGCCGGATGATCCGGCATAGGACGGATCCAATCCGCCTCGCGGCCCGGCTCCCAGGCGCACCAATAGGGCTCCTGAAGGCTGGAAGCATTGCGAAGATTGATCGGCAGGCAAATCCACCAGGGACGCACATCCGGACGATCGAACATCTCGACGACGTGCTCGATGGTGGCGCGATACTGCCCCTCCAGGTCGATGAACAGGACATCCACCGGGCCGCGCCCCATTTCGCGGGCGACTTCGAGCGCCAGATGCAGCGTAACGGAACTGTCCTTGCCTCCGGAGAACGCCACGCAGACCCGCTCGAAATGTTGAAAAATCAGCCGGATGCGCTCTTTGGCGGCGTCATAGACATTGATCTCGCGATACTGCTTGCCCGCCATCTCCAACGCCCTCCCTCACAGAACCGGCCGCGCGCCCATTCGACACCGGCGCGACTGCGGAGCCTGTTTGTACCGTATCGCCCTCCCTGTTGGAATAGGCGCTTTCGGAGAGCATCTGTAGGAAATGACAAACCCCTGGCAAAGGGCGAGACAAGCTGTCATCTGACTGGAAAACCGGCATGACACATGCCCAAACACCCAGCGGCACAGGGCCCGAAGCTGGCAACCGTAAAATGACCGGCTCTGCCCCCAACCCCGATGACGCAACGCCCATGGCCGACTGGAGCGCCTACACCACCCTGTTCCTGAGCGCCTTCGTGGCCGCCACCCTGCTGCCGACCGCCTCGGAGGCGGTACTCGTGGGCTTGCTGATCAATGGCCAGCACCCCGCCTGGGCGCTGGTGCTGGCTGCCGGCACCGGCAATGTGCTGGGCTCGATACTCAACTGGTGGCTGGGCCTGGGCATCGTGCACTTTCAGAGCAAGCGCTGGTTCCCCGTCAAACCCGAGACGCTGGCGCGGGCGCAACAGTGGTACCGCCGCCACGGGAAATGGAGTCTGCTGCTCAGTTGGGCGCCGGTGATCGGCGATCCGCTGACCGTCGTGGCCGGCGTGATGCGCGAATCGTTCTGGGTGTTCCTGTTGCTGGTGACCGTGGCCAAGTTCGGGCGCTACCTCACCCTCACGGCGATCACGCTGGGCCTGATCTGAATTTCTTGAGTCTGGAGCCAGCCTTGCCCCGTCCGCCCCTGTTTCGCGTCAGCACCGAGCTCAGGCGGGACGGCATCTTCTTTCTGCCATTCGGCTTCTGCCTGGGTTTGGCGCAGATCCTGGGCTATCACTATCTGGGACAGGCCGAGTTGGGCTCCACCTTGCTGCAGGAACATATCGCCCCCAGATCCCTGGGCCTGATCACCTTGCTGGTGTGGGCCTTGCGAGCGATTGCCCATCTGCTCACGCGAGGACAGCCCGGGCCGCGCACGCAGGCCCTGATCACCCACGTGGCCACGCGCGCGGTGGCCCTCGGCTCGGTGGCCGCCACCATCACCACGGGTGCCGCCCTCTCGGCCCTGGTCGGCGGCGCGTATCCGCAAGCGCTGGTATTTCTGGTTGCTGCCGCTTATTTTGCGGCACTTGCCGAAATCGCCATCACGCCCTTGCGCCGTGCCGACATTCACCGGCCCGGGATGCTGATTGCCTGGGTCCTGATGGTCATGGTGCCGCTGACACTCTGAAAGCGCCACGGCAGCGACACGCCTGCCGCAGAACGCGCACCGCTGAAAACGAAAAAAAACGGCACTCGGGCTTGCGCCTGAGTGCCGTTTTCTTTGTATTTGGTGGGGTGGCTGATGGGGCTCGAACCCACGACAACCGGAATCACAATCCGGGACTCTACCAACTGAGCTACAGCCACCGCTGCAAAGAAGAATAATTCTAGCACATAAATATAAAAGTGCGCCAGTAGTTATGTTTGACCCAACAAATAGTCTTGTTATCCTAGCCTCGGGAGGATGAGGCGCGCGCGGGGCGTGCCTTCTATCGACTCGCGCCCTACTCAGGAAGCCCATGGAGCGTCTTCACGAATTACTGATCGAATACTGGCCGCATATGGTGTTCGGGATCAGCGTTATCGCCGGCACCGGCGCGGCCATCCATGCCGCCATGACCAAACAGGATGTACGGGCGGCGATCGGCTGGGTCGGGGTGACGATGTTCTCGCCCATCTTCGGCGCCCTGCTCTACTTTGTGGCCGGCATCAATCGCATCCGGCGCAGCATGGTGCAACAGCAGCGCGACGAAAGCGAAGTGACCGATGTCGATCCGCTGACGACCGCACGCGTGGACGACGTGGTGCCGTACAGCGCGCCGCAATTCGCCTCCCTGCGCACGCTGGGAGACAAGCTGAGCTTTTTCGAACTGTTGGGCGGCAACAGCGTGCGCCCGCTCAATGGCGGCGACGAAACCTATCCGGCCATGCTGGCTGCCATCCGCCAGGCCAAGCACTGCATCGCCATGCAGAGCTATATCTTCGACAACGACCCGATCGGGCGCGAGATCGCGCAGGCCCTGATCGAGGCCCATGAGCGCGGCGTGCAGGTGCGCGTGCTGATCGACGCGGTGGGCAGCCGCTACTCGCATCCGCCGATCGTGCGCACCCTGGTCAAAGGCGGCGTGCCCACGGCGCGCTTCATGACCAACCCGCTGGGTGTGTTGCGCATGCCCTACGCCAATCTGCGCAGCCACCGAAAGGTGCTGGTGGTCGATGGCCGGCATGGCCTGAGCGGCGGCATGAACATCCGGGCAGCCTTTGTCAGCGCCCTGTCGGGCGACCAGACCAATCTGGATACCCACTTCGAATTCCACGGCCCGGTGGTCGGCCAGTTGATGTCGGTCTTCGCCCACGACTGGAATTTCACCACCCACGAGACCCTGGCCGGCGACCCCTGGTTCCCGACCGAACTGATCAAGCCCGCTGGCAGCGTGCCGGTGCGCTGCGTGGCCTCGGGCCCTGATCGCGCGGTGGGCAACAACCACAACACCCTGTTGGGCGCATTGGCCGTGGCACAGCACCATGTGCGTATCCAGTCACCTTACTTCCTGCCCGACCAGACGCTGATCGGAGCCCTGGCGACGGCGGCCCGGCGCGGCATCATCGTGGACATCGTGATCCCGGACCGCAACAACCTGCGCCTGGTGGACTACGCCATGCGTGCCCAGCTCGATCAGGTGGTGCGCACCGGCTGCCGCGTCTGGCGCGCCGGCGGGACGTTCGATCACTCCAAGCTGATGACGGTTGATGGCGTGTGGTCGTATGTCGGCTCGTCCAACCTGGATCCGCGCAGCCTGCGCCTGAATTTTGAACTGGATACCGAGATCTACAGCCGCGAACTGGCCGGCTGGGTGGGCGACCGTATCGATGCCCGCATCGCCAACAGCCATCTGGTGGAGCTGGCGGATCTGCGCGAGCAGCCTTTCCTCTACCGTTTGCGCAACAAGGTGATCTGGCTGGCCACGCCCTACCTGTAGCGCGTGGCGCACAAAACCGTGGCAAAGGCTGCGGTGGGAAAGGGGCGCTGGCCCGCCCTACACGATTCGAACGTGTGACCGCTCGCTTAGAAGGCGAGTGCTCTATCCGACTGAGCTAAGGGCGGCGCGCGGCGGCATTGTACCCTGAGCCTGCGGACACCGGGCACCGGGCATGCACACAGGGGGGATCCTAGTGATACATTGGATCACCCTGTTTTCCCGCCGCTGATTTCTCTTCCTCGACCATGCCTGTCGTCAGATTTCCAGGTGCGCTGCGCGCACTTGCCGCATCGGGCCTGTCGGCCGTGATGCTGCCCGCCGTAGCGGGCGTCGCCTATCGCCTTGACCGTCCCTCCGCTGCCCCTGGCGAGACAGTGCGTGTCGAGGCGGTCTATTTCAACGATGGCGATAGCGTGGCCCGCTGGCAGCCGCCCGCCCACCTGGTATTGCAATGGCGCGATCCGCAAGGCGCCGTGGTGCGCAGCCCCGCCCAGCTCGACGGTGACCCGTCAGCGCTGAGCGTACCGGTCGACCAGTTTGCCCGGCTGTCCTGGAGCGCCATCGTGCCGCTTTCCGCGCATGGGCTGCAGGCCGTCAGTATCGAGGGTGAACCGGCGCTGATGGCACTGGAGGCCACCGGACGGGAAGCCGCCCCCCTGGCCAGCCAGACCGCCGACGTGCCGGTAACCGATCCGCGCAGCGGCCAACCGCTGCCTGCCGCTGCCGTGCTGGCGTTAGGGGCCTCGCCGCAAGCCGGCCCCGCCCCCGAACAGATGGCGCAGACGCAGGCCCGCACGCAGACCTCCGGGTTTGACTCTTTCCGGACGGCGCTGTCGGCTTACGAACCCATGTATTTCGATATCGGCTGGCGCGACCGGACCACCGCGCGCTTTCAGCTGAGCGCCAAGTACCGGCTCTTCAGCCCGGCCGATGGGCGCCAGACGCGCTGGTTCGAGAATTTCTATCTCGGCTATACCCAGACGTCGCTGTGGGATCTTCAAGGTGAATCGATGCCCTTCATCGACACCACCTTCAACCCCAGCCTCTTCTGGATGACCGACAGGCTGTGGGCATCGCAGGATGCCAAGTGGCGCCTCGGCCTGAACACCGGGGTGGAGCATCGCTCCAACGGCAAGGACGGCGACGATTCGCGCTCGCTCAATGATGTCTATGCCGAACCGGCCTTGCTTTATCGGCTGGATAATGGCGACACGTTGTCGTTTGCGCCGCGCGTGCGGGCCTACTTCGGCGTGGAGGACGAAAACCGCGACTATCTCGCCTATGCCGGCCGCATGGACTGGAAGCTGCGCTGGGAGCAGAACAACGGCGCAGTGGTGTCGGCCCTGTATCGCCAGGGTCATGACCAGCGCCGAACAACCCAGCTGGACTTCAACTGGCCGCTCAAGCGCACCTTCCTGAACATGAACGGTTATCTGCACCTGCAGTACTTCAATGGTTATGGCGAGACCCTGCTGGGCTACAACCAGCGTGGCAGCTCGCAGTTCCGCATCGGCCTGTCGCTGGTGCCCTGAGGCCAGCGCGTGGCGGCCCGCAGCGCAGCAACACTTCGCAGCAACTGACGGCTTTGGTCACACGCCAGGCGTCATGCCAGACTAGGATGAAGTTCCCGTCTCCTGCCTGGGATGCCGACATGCTCCGCTCTCTGTCCGCCAGTTGCCTGGCCAGCCTGTTGATGACGCTGGCCGCTCCGGCCAGTGCCGACCCGGCACAGCCAGAAACCGCAGCCCCCGCCACGGCGCAGCCAGATGCCGCCACCGACCCGGCAGCGCCGGTCCCTGTCGCCGAACCTCCTGCGCCCCCGCAGACCGTGCGCCTGCTGCAAGGCAAGCTGGCCATCGAACTCCCCGAAGGCTTCAATGCCGCCCCCCTGCCCCCTGGCGATGCCTCCGACGGCACGGCGGGTGCCAGCGGCACGCTCTACACCAGCGCCGGCCGGCGCCAGGTAGTGGTCGTGAGCGAAGCGCCACTGCCCGGCAAGCTGGCCGCTGCCGATGACGACAAAGTGTTCCTGCAGGGCGCCGCACAAGGCTATGTGACGCAGCAAAAGCAGGCCTCGGCCGACTATGACGTCCTGGCCCAGGACAGCCTGCGCAGCGGCTCGCTGGGCCTGCAGCGCATCAATGCACGCGGCAACTATGCGGGCACGCCCACCCTGAACACCAGCCTGCTGGCGGGCTCCGGTCCCAAGCTGGCCGTGGTCCAGGTGATTTCACGCGCCGATGATCCGCAAAGCCATCAAGCCCTGGTGCAGGACATGCTGCAGCGCCTGCCCCCGCCCGCCACGGCCGCCAAACCCGCCGCACGTGCGGCGCGGAAATAGATCGCACCAGCGCGGCCCTGAACGGCCTGCCCTAAAGACTGCCAAAAAAAACCCCGAAGGCATGGCCTTCAGGGTTAACTCGAGGTTCCTATTGCGAATTGTCGCGACTGGTTCGGGGAAGCCGCGACGAATTCATAGTAGCCAGCCCCCATCGGACCCGTCTTGATCCAGGTCAAGCCCTCTCGTCCTTGACCAGCACCTGGGGACGGCTCAACTGCCAGCTGCGATAGGCCGCCACCACGACATGCGCCGACGGCAAGCGCACCACCGGGATCTCCAGCGTCGCCGCCAGCGCACGGTAACGCCGACGGTTGACCGGCGTGCTGCGCCAGATGTGGCGGATCATGTGCCATTTGACGCTATCCCGGCCACTATCGAGCCCGCCATGGCGCTGCGCATCGAAGCAGGCGCGGCGCACGTAGCGCCACAGGCTGCGCGCCGTGCTGACGTCCAGCACAATGACGCCCGTCGCACGCGCCAGTCGTTGCGGCAGCGTGA
>JAEWJD010000433.1 GCA_023386765.1 Pseudomonadota bacterium
CATCAAGCGCGACTGATCACCCAACGCGCCTGCCAGGTTCGCCACAGGAAAAAAGCCGGCCCCGGATTCGATACCGGGGCCGGCGTTTTTCCTGGTGGCCGATTTCAGCCGCTGCAGATCCGGCACACCTTCGACGAGGCGGTAGTACGTCTTGTCATCCATTCTCAGGAACGTATATGTCCGGTGATCGGTTTTGCCGTCGCCGACAAACTGCACGGCCAGCCGCTTTCCATCCAGCATGTACATCTTGGTATGGTAGTTCTTGGTCTCGTTGATTTTCTCGATCTTCTCGGGCTTGCCATTCTCGATAGATTTTCTCACTGCGGAATTCATCGTGAAAATCCGGGTTTTCTCGTTGAACTTCCAGGTGAGGCTTTCCGTATAGATGGACTCAGGCTTTCCGTCCTTCTCGTCCATCGTCAGATACAGCAGCCCCGTGTGATTCGGCAAGAACACAACCAGGTAAAGAAAATCGACCGGATCATCGGCGGAAATAGCCCAGGCGCCGTAAAGATCCTTGGCCTGGATCGTATCGGCGAGCGTCATGCGCGCCACCTTGTCTTCATTGACGCCCTCAAAAGGGGATGACAGCATCCCGCAAGCGGCAACCAGCAAACTCAAGGAAAGCACCAGGATCCTGCCCAACAATCTCATTTCTAACTCCTTTTGGCGGGGATGATGAGAAACGCTCTCTCCGACTCACATCAAGATAGTTAACCTGGAAATGGGCTCCAATCGAATTAATTCGGCTTTTCCCTTGGTGCGCGCCAGGCGCAAGTATTCCCCCTGGGCCACGCTGCGGAGTATAACGGCACAGGTGTGCATGCCTAAGCCACTCCAAAAGCTTTCCTCCCTCAACGGAGAAACCCGATGAACGACAGCAAAGCCACAGGCCCCGAGTCGTACTTTCCGTCCATTGAAAAAAAGTATGGTCATCCGGTGACGCACTGGCTGCAACTGCTGGACACGGTCAAGGATGCCAGACATATAGAGCAAGTCGCTTTTCTGAAGGACCGCCACCGGCTCGGACATGGCCATGCGAACGCACTGGTGGCGTTCTATCGGGCCCGGCAATCCGCTTGAAACCGCCGCCCCTCCAGCATCCAGGACTTCGGCATCACCTGTTCGGGTGATGCGCATCGCTTCCCCCGTGGCATGATGCTCCTGTATCGCCATTACGCTATCGCGATGGCGGCACGATCATGGATAAAACGAAGGTGCGGCGTTCGCCAGCACCCATGGGGAAGAAAATGAAAACCATCATGTCGCTGCTGGGCGCAGCTACTGTCAGCGCGCTTACCGGATGCGTCTCCGTACCTGGAACACAAGACTCCGAGGACTTTGCGGCACTCAAGCGCGGATACTCCCCACCCGCCGCCAGCGAACAGGCTTATACCCAGGCCGACACTTTGCTGCGCCGGCCCGGCAGCCAGGTATCCGTCTCAGTACGCATGGGCGGCAATAGCACCAACATGGTGGACATCGCCCCTTCGCGCACACGGCCATGGCAGGAATTCGTTGCCCTGAACACCCGCCGCGACAACGTCCAGCCTTACAAGAAGAACCAGGGTTTCATCTATACCTTTTTCTACGATCACCAACGCAATCACGGCCCCCGGCCACAGGAAGGCGTGGCCCAGCGCTACTCGGCGAGCCTGTATCTGGGCTATTTCCTGCCTGACGGCAAGCGCATCGACATGGGCAGCGTAAGCGCGCAGCTCGATACCGCCTGCCTCAATCTGGATGTGATCTATCAATACCTGGGGCGGGAAATGATCGGCGTGCTCGAAAAGAGACGCACTGAAAACTCGCCCTATGTTCAGGCACACGATGGCGAGTTCTTCCCCATTCCCTGGGAATCGGAAGATTTCAAATCATTCTGCAATCGACCGACCTCGCCGAACTCCCCCTTCGCACCGGCCTCCTGATCCGGATCGCTGGTGGCTCCGAAGAGCCCCAGCTGATCCAACAACCGCAGCAGATCGGATTGCCGCCGGCAATGGGTTTTCAGGAAGATTGCTTTCAGTTGCGTGCGCAGCGTGTTCAAAGACAATTGCAATTGACTCGCATGTTCGGGCAGGGCTGCGTCATGTTGCAGCAACTGCCTCAGCAAGCGGGTCTCGGCCGGCGTCAGCCCGAAAAGCGCACGCAACATCTCGCCCGGAGCTACCGCACGCCAACGCGCGCCCTGCACGGCCACCAGCGCCAGCGCGTCGCGCCCGGCCTGATCGCGGGGCGCCAGCGGCAAGGCCACGATTACCTCCCCCTGCCCCAACAGCAACGTGCCGGCCACAGCGCTATCCACCCCTTCACCACAGGCGCGCCGCAGCAAAACACGCAGCGCCCTGGGTGGCTCACCCCTGCCCAAGGGGCAATCGGCCTGTGCCAACCACTGGCGGCCCGCTGTATTGGCCATGACGATATCGCCCTTCATGGAACAGGCCAGGACAGGGCTGCGCAACGCATCGAGACTGCGTTCGATCCAGTGCGTTCGCGCCTGCCAATGGGAAAGTTGCTGGCGCAAATCCAGGGCATGCCGCAAGTGCGGCTGCAGCATCCGCATCAGGCGCCGTTCTTCGATACTGAAACCACCCCGCCCGGCCTCTCGCAGGACCGATATCACGTGGGTGTATTGCGCATCCGCGCCGGCCGGCAATACGGCATAACGCCCCATGCCCAGCGGATTCAGAAAATCGCGATAGAACGGCAGGCGCTGCAGGAGCGCCTCGCCGTGAAACTCATGATCGACATAGATATGGCCGGCTGCGAGGCGGGATGCCGCCGCACGGGCAGGATCGCTGGCGTTCATTTCCTGGAAACCTTCCAGGATACCGCCAGGCAGCGTCCCCGCATCCACGATGCTCAGACGGTCGGAGGGCCGGTGATGCGTCAAGACGGACACGGCCACACCGCCCAATGCTGCCCCCAACCCTCGCACGGCCTGCGGCCACGCCTCAGGCGACGCCACGCCGCCATACAGCTCATCGAGCAGTTTGAACGCCAAGGGAATCAATGCATCCTGGGACATGGGCAGGGCAACAAAGGGGAACCTGTGCCACATACTACATGGATGGCGGCGCCAGGCCAGCGCGGGTCAACGGGCAGGCTTCAACGTCTGCAGGTCAAGCAACGTGAAGTGGCCGTCGTCACGCCAGCCGCCGGTATCGATATAAAGGACGTTACCCAGTTGCGTCATGCGCGGCAGGGTCAGGTGGCCGTGCACCACGGCGCGCACATGGCGGATGGGCTGATGATATTGGCTGCGGTATCGGGCGATGGACCACAGACAGGTTTCCTCATCCTCGGCGCTGAATCCCTCGCCATGGACAACACGCCAGTCGTCATAGGGAAAATCTGCATGCACCAATCCGACCGGCCCCAACCTGGTGTCGACCTCCATGATCAACGGCAAGGCACGCAACTGCCGGCCCACATCCCGCTGCTCCGAAACATCGAGAAGGTCCAGCCATTGCCCGCCATGCCTCACATGGTCGATGTCCGGCACGGGATCGCCCAAGGCCCGGCGCCATGTCAGTTGCTCGTGGTTGCCGCTCACGGCATGAAACCACGGGTAGCGCAGCCATTCCAGCACCCGGTGCGACTCGGGTCCGCGATCCACCAGATCGCCCACCGCAAACAGCCGGTCCGTTTCTGTGGCGAAGCCGATCCGGCGCAAGGCAACCTCCAGTTTGCCGAAGCAACCATGGATATCCCCCACAGCGATATCGCGCCCGGCTCGGTTGCACGAAAACTGCCGCAGCATGGCCGGGCGCAGCGAAGAATCAGGATTGAGCAGATGGTTCACAGTCGGGCAAGTTACCGAGCACCGTGCAGACCTGTCAACCAGCATGCCGCACTGCAGCAGAAAAACCCGCCGGCAACGGCCCCATGCCAGCGCGTCAGAGTGGACCTGTCCGCCGACGCACTCTCTCCCTATCATGCTTTCTTTCCCTCGCGCGCGGCCTGCGCCGCGCCTCTCCAACGCAAACCACGGATCTACCCATGAACGGCGCTGATAGTCTTTGCGATACCCTGCTTGCCAACGATGTCGATGTCTGTTTTGCCAATCCCGGCACCTCTGAGATGCATTTCGTCGCGGCGCTGGATCGCAAACCGCGCATGCGTTGCGTTCTGGGCCTGTTCGAAGGCGTCGTGACCGGCGCCGCCGATGGCTATGCGCGCATGGCCGACAAACCCGCCGCCACGCTGCTGCACCTGGGGCCGGGCCTGGGCAATGGCCTGGCCAATCTGCACAACGCCAAGCGCGCACGCACGCCCATGGTCAACGTGGTGGGAGATCACGCTACCTACCACGTCCAGTATGACGCGCCGCTCACCAGCGATGTCGAGGGCGTGGCGCAACCGATGTCGCACTGGGTACACCGCAGCCTGACCGCACAAGCCCTGTCGGCCGATACCGCCGAAGCTGTCCGCATTGCCCGCCAGGCGCCGGGCAACATCGCGACCCTGATCCTGCCGGCCGATGCCGCCTGGGGTGAATTGCCCGCCGACTCCCCCGCCCCGGTCGTAGCCCCGGCACAAGCGGCCGCCCCTGCCGATCCGGCCATGCTGCGTGCGGCAGCCCAGGCTATCCGCAGCGGCAAACGCACAGCCTTGCTGCTGGGCGGCACAGCCCTGCGCGAGCCCGCGCTGTCGGTCGCCGGCCGTATTGCCCAGGCCACCGGCGTACGCCTGCTCTCGCCGACCTCCAATCGCCGGGTGCAACGCGGGCTGGGGCGCACGCCCATCACCCGGATTCCCTATCCGGTCGACCAGGCGCTGGCCACCCTGAAGGACGTGCAACAACTCATCCTGGTCGGTGCCGCAGCCCCGGTGGCCTTCTTCGCGTACCCGGGCAAGCCCAGCCTGCTGGCGCCTCAGGAGCACGCCCCCATTGCGATGGCCACGCCCGAACAAGACCTGCTGCAGGCGCTGGAATGGCTGGCCGATGAGCTGGGCGTATCTCCCAGTGCCCCGGGTCTGCCGCCACTGCAGATCGCCACCGAAATTCCGCGATCGGGCGCGCTCACCGGCGCAGCCGTGTGCCTGATCACCGCCCAACGGCTGCCGGAAAATGCGATTGTCTGCGACGAATCCATCACCCAGGGGCGTGAATTCGGCATCAGCAATGCCGTCTCGGCCCCGCACGACTGGCTGCAGCTGACCGGCGGCGCTATCGGCATCGGATTGCCCATGGCCACCGGAGCCGCTGTCGCCTGCCCCGACCGCAAGGTCATCACGCTGCAAGCCGACGGCAGCGGGATGTACACCGTGCAGGCGCTCTGGACCCAGGCCCGCGAACGCCTCGACTGCCTGACCATCGTGCTGGCCAACCGCTCCTATGCCACGCTGCACGGCGAAATGAAAAACGTCGGCGTGCAATCGCCGGGCCACAACGCGCTGCGCATGCTGGATATCCAGGACCCCAGCCTGAACTGGGTCCATCTGGCTGCCGGCATGGGCGTGGAGGCCATCAGGGTCGACACTGTCGAAGCCTTTACCCAGGCACTGGAACAAGGGCTGTCCCGCAAGGGGCCTTATCTGATCGAAGCTCTGATCTGAGCCGGCCAGACTGCAAGGCTCCGGGTTGCGCCGCCACGACGCAGCCCGGACGCCCCGCAGCGTTGACGCCAGACTACGGGGGATTTACGCGTTTTCTCGACCCTTTGCGGGCCAGCGTGGCGCCGATAATGGGGCTTTCCGCTGCTCCACGATCCCCATGGCAAACGTTCGCGCTATCGATACCCCCTCATCCGACGCTTTTCTGCAGCTCCTGGTAAACCTTGTCAACAACGGTGATGGCCTGCAAGGCATCGGGGTGACGCTGCAGATGGGGGGCATGCTGCTGGGAGGGACCATTATCTCCGGCGCAGACTATTTCGACCGCTTCGCCGACGGATTCGCCAGCGCCCTGCAACCGGGCACCGGTGACCGCGAGAGCGTGCGCAGCACGCTGGCCGAACTGGGCGACGTATTCCGCCTGCCGCAGCCCATCGATCCCCTGCCCAACTACATCCACCTGAGCGATACCCTGTTTTTCACCACCGACGGTGAACCCATCAGTGAACAACCTACCCTGTGGCGAGGCCGGCTGAGCGAGGTCGACGGCTTCGTGTTGGGCCGCCTGCAACCCAAGGCATGATCGAAACCACCTTTCCTGCAAGCTCGCTTGCCGGCAGGGAAGGTGCAGAAAAAACAGATCTTTACCGAAACATGAATTAATGTGAATTAATCTGAAAACAATAAAACATTAATCATGATCCGGCCATCCGGATAGCATGAAGATTAATAGCGAAATTAATATAGGCTTGAAACATAGCCATATAAATTTACTGCCGATTGCGGTACGATAACGCGCTGCGCGTCCCATTATCGATCCCGGCATTGTGCAACAACTAATAGGGCCAGCGCCCCCGGGGCATTAATCAGGCGCAGCCCTGGCCAGAGCGCCAGCTGCCCGTCCGCTCCGATCAAAGCCTCGCCATCCCCCACGATGCGGCCAGGCTGCCGTGAGATCGACATTGGCGTTTCCCGCGCAACGGGTTTTCGACCCACCTAGCAAGACTCAAGCATTGCCTTCTACTGACTGATGCCAGGCGCCACCGTGCGCCCTTTACAGGAGTCGTTGATGGATCGCCCGCTATTTTCCGCGATTGCCGCTTCAGGGCCAGTCGCCCATCCCGCCCCGCAGGTCAAGCCTGGCGCGGGCCCCACCCTTTCCGCCTAGTTTCCCAACGCAGCACCCGACCTGGCCAGGCCCGCGCCAAGCCTGGCACATTGCCTTACTTGGCTTGCCGCCGTGATCCAGAATTTAAGCACTACGCAGGTCCTGACGCTGGGAAGCCCAGCCATTGCCCTCGTTATCTCAGGCACCTTTTTCTGCCTCTGGAAGTTCCATGATCGCCGCAGCTATCTCATTCTGCTGGCAAGCGCCTTCCTGCTTTACGCAGCAGGTGCGGCGATGCAGATCCTGCGCTGGCCCACCGACCTGGCCCTGAACAACCTCGTTTCGACTGCCGCCATGCTGGCCAGCATTACCAGCCTGGCAGCCGGACTCGCTGCCCGCTACGGCCGACGCGCCAAGCGCTGGCTGATCCTCGCGATGGCCGGGATCTGGCTG
>JAEWJD010000065.1 GCA_023386765.1 Pseudomonadota bacterium
ACCAGAGCCTGAAGGAACTGAAGCTGTTCGGCGACAACGTCACCGCCCTGATGGACCTGTCGGCCGGGCGCCTGAACGCGGTCGTGGTGGACGAAGTGGTGGGCCGTTACCTGGCTTCCAAGCGTCCGGGCGAGTACCGCGTGCTGGTCGAGAACTTCGGCACCGAAGACTACGGCGTGGGCGTGCGCAAGGACGACACGGAACTGCTGGGCAAGCTGGACAAGACCCTGGGCGAAATGAAGCAGGACGGCACGTCCGGCCGCATCGCCACCCATTGGTTCGGCGCCGACATCATCAAGTAAGGGCGACGGGCGGCCGTTACGGCGGCCGCCCCGCAACTCATGGATTACGTCCTCTCTCTATTGGGACCCATGGCCGACGGCGCCAAGGTCACCCTGACGCTATTTTTCATCACGCTGGCCCTGGCCGTGCCGCTGGGCCTGGTGCTGGCTCTGGCGAGGCTGTCCCGCTTCAAGCTGCTTTCGCGCCTGGTCAACGGCTACATCTGGCTGATGCGTGGCACGCCGCTGATGCTGCAGCTGCTGTTCGTCTACTTCGCACTGCCTTTCGTGCCGGTCATCGGCGTCAGGCTGCCGGACTTCCCCGCTGCGATCGTGGCCTTCGCGTTGAACTACGCAGCGTATTTCGCTGAAATCTTCCGCGCCGGGATCCTGGCGGTGGACCGAGGGCAGTACGAGGGCAGCAAGGTGCTGGGAATGACGTATTTCCAGACTCTGCGCCGCATCGTGCTGCCGCAGATGGTGCAGCGGGTGCTGCCGCCCATGAGCAACGAGACCATCACGCTGGTCAAGGATACGTCGCTCATCTATGTATTGGCACTCAACGATATCCTGCGCACCGCGCGCGGCATCGTGCAGCGCGACTTCACGACCACGCCATTCCTGGTGGCGGCGGCCTTCTATCTCCTGATGACGCTGGTGCTGACCTGGTTCTTCCAGCATCTGGAAAAACGCTATGCCAAGTATGACCAGTAGCGCGCCCATGATCGAAGCGCGGGACATCGTCAAGGCCTTCGGTGCGGTGACGGTGCTCGAAGGTGTGTCGCTGACGCTGCAGAAAGGCGAGGTCGTCGCCGTGATCGGACCCTCGGGGTCGGGCAAGAGCACCTTCCTGCGCTGCCTGAACCATCTGGAGACCATCGATCGCGGCAGTATCTGCATCGAAGGCGATACCCTGGCCGACGACAACGGGGGCGGCGCCAGCCGCTATCCGGGCGAGGCTGAGGTGCGCCGGATCTGCCGCAAGATGGGGATGGTTTTTCAGTCCTTCAATCTGTTCCCGCACATGACGGTGCTGCAGAACATTATCGAAGCGCCCATGACGGTCAAAGGCATGAAGCGCGACGAAATCCTGCCCAAGGCAGAGGAACTGCTGCGCAAGGTGGGTCTGCTCAACAAGCGCGACAACTATCCGGCACGCCTGTCCGGCGGGCAGAAGCAGCGCGTGGCGATTGCCCGGGCGCTGGCCATGGAGCCGGACATCATGCTGTTTGACGAGCCGACCTCCGCGCTCGATCCGGAACTGACCGTCGAAGTGCTGCGCACCATGCGCCAGCTCGCCGAAGAGCATATGACGATGCTGGTGGTGACCCACGAAATGGGATTTGCGCGCGAAGTGGCCCACCGGGTTATTTTCATGGATCAAGGCCGGATCGTCGAGGAAGGGCCGGCGCGGGACTTTTTCGAATCGCCGCGCCACGCCCGCACCCAGAGCTTTCTGGGACAGATGCTGTAGGGGCCGGTTCCGGCAGGCCGGCGGCAGGAGCGCTGCATGGATATCTCCGACCTGATCACCTTTGAAGCAGTGCTGCGCCTTGGCAGCATGAACAAGGCGGCCGCCGAGCTGCATACCGTGCAGTCCAATGTCAGCAGCCGCATCCAGGCGCTTGAGCGCGAACTGGGAGTGGCCCTGCTGCAGCGGCATGCCCGAGGCGTGAGCGCCACCCCGGCAGGGCAGCGCGTACTGCCGTTGGCGTTGCGGATGCAGAAGCTGCTGGTCGATGTGCGCAATGCCGCGACGGACGATGGCGAGCCCGCCGGCGCGATCAACCTCGGCACCCTGGAAACCACCGCCGCCTTGCGTCTGGCCCCCATGCTGAGCCGATTCGCCCACGCCTTCCCGCAGGTGCGCCTGGGACTGCGCACGGGCACCACGGCAGGGCTGACGCAACAGGTGCTGGCCGGCAGCCTGGACGGGGCGCTGGTGGCCGCACCGGTGCAGCATGCCGCCCTATGCCAGGAGGCCGTGTTCACGGAAGAGTTGACCCTGGTTACACCGCCTGCCGTGCGGCGGACAGCCGATCTGGAACAGATGGCCGATCTGCGCACCGTGGTCTTCCAGCTGGGATGCTCCTATCGGCAACGCCTGGATGCCTATCTGGCCGAACGAGGACTGCTGGTTTCGCAGCCGCTGGAATTCGGCGCCCTGGACGCGGTACTGGCCTGTATATCAGCCGGCATCGGCATCAGCTTGCTGCCCCGCGCACTGGTCGAACGCCACGCGCGTGCAGGGGAGGTGGCCCTGCATGAGCTGCCGGACACGCAACGCTGGGCACAGACCGTGTTCATCTGGCGCGCCGATGCCTATCGCAGCGCTGCCCTGGATGCTTTTCTGGCCTTGGCACGCGAAACGGCTGCGGCCTAAACCGACACGCTGGCGTGCCCGCGGCCTGCCGCCAGATCGAGTAGCAGGGCCAGCAACAGGGCACCGGCACCGATCTGGAACAGCAGGCGATAGTCGTTGCCGCTGACGCCGAATACAAAGGACAAACCATAGGCCGCGATCGCTTGCACCAAGGCGAACACCACCGTTGCGGTTTTCCAAGCCTGCTGCCGATCAGCCTGCGGATCCGGCAACAATTCGCCCAGCCGTCCCAGCACCAGCGCGACGGTGCCAGTGACAAAGGCACCGATGACGGCACTGGCGCCCAGCAGGGCCAGGCCATCACCCAGGCGGGCTGCCACGCACAGGGCCAGCAGTTGAAGCACGAAGCCCCATCGCAGACTGCGCCCATAGCCGATGCGATCGGCCGTCAGGCCGGCCAACAGGGGCCCCAGCGTCGCACCAAGCCCGAATGCGAGCCAGTGTCGCGCACCGGCCGACATGCCCTGGCCCAGGCCGCGTGCCACGAAATCGACCAGGAACAACATGTGTGGCACCCAGGCGACCGCACTCAGGCCGTACTCGGCATACAGCGCGATCCGTTGCCGCGAGCGGGTCGGCGCGTCGCGGCGCCCCTTGAGGCGCCGGGCCGCGGCCGGCAAGGCTGCCGGCCAACCGCCCCAGGCCAGGGCCGTCAGGAGCAGGGCGGTGAGCCCAAGGCCGAGCCAGGCAAGCGCCGGTCCCTGGTGCAACCATCGCGGCACCAGGGTCGCGCTCACGAGCACCCCGGCGCCCACGCCCATGAAGATGATGCCGGCCGCGGCTCCCCGGCGCGTGGGGGGCACCAGCGGCAGAACACTCGTTGCAGCCAGCACCATGAGCGCGCCTCCGCTCACGCCTGCCAGCAGGCGCCAGGTGAAGAACCAGGAAAAGCCCAGCGGCAGGGCGCAGGCAAGACAGGCCAGGGCCGCCAGCAGCATCATGGCGCGCAAGGTCATCCGCGCGCCCAGGCGGCGCCCCAGTGACGGCGCGACCAGGGCACCGGCGAGGTAGCCCGCCAGATTGGCAGCCCCCAGGTAGGCGGCCGCAGCAACATTGAACCAGCCGGACTGGATCAGGGCCGGTACCAACGGCGTGTAGGCAAACCGGGCCAGGCCAATACCCACCAGGCTGGCGCAGAAGGCAGCCAGCACACCGTGGGCCGGCGCCCGCCAGGCCGCGGAGGTGGGAGGCGAGGAAGGGGCTGAGGAAGACATGCGCCCAGGCTACGCCTGGCGGCCTATCTTCACCAACGGTTTGTGAGGATGGCTCTTATCTCCAATAGAGATTGCGGCGCGGCGCGCCAAAACAAAAACGGCGCCACCCGTCTGTGGGGTGGCGCCGTGTGCTCAGGCAGCGGGACCGAAGGGGTCAACTCTGCGCGAGCAGCTCCTTGCGGCGGGTGCGCTGGCGCACCGCCGACGTGACCAGCAGTGCGATCAGCAGCACGCAAGCCACGATGAAGCCCAGGCTGATGGGGCGTTCGACAAAGATCGACAGCTGGCCGCGAGACAGCAGCAGGGCACGGCGGAAGTTTTCTTCCACCATGGGGCCGAGCACGAAGCCCAGCAGCAGCGGCGCGGGTTCAAAGCGCAGGCGGATGAGGAAGTAGCCCGCCACACCGAAGAACGTCACCATCGCCACGTCGAACAGGTTGTTGTTCGTACTGTAGACCCCGACGCAGACAAAGAACAAGGCGGCCGGGAACAGATAGCGGAACGGTACCGACAACAGGCGTACCCACATGCCGATGAGCGGCAGGTTCAGGATCAGCAGCAGGATGTTACCCACCCAGAAACTGGCGATCAGCCCCCAGAACATGTCGGCGTGCTCGATCATCATCTGCGGACCCGGCTGGATGCCGTGGATGATGAGGGCGCCCAGCATCAGCGCCATGACGGGGTCACCGGGGATCCCCAGGCTCATGGTCGGGATGAAGCTGGTCTGCGTGGAAGCGCTGGTAGCGGCTTCCGGACCGGCGATACCTTCGATCGCGCCACGGCCGAAGCGTTGCGGCTCGCGGGCCACCTTCTTCTCGGTCGCATAGGAGATGAAGGAGGCGATGGTCGGGCCCGTGCCCGGCAGAATGCCGAAGGCCGCACCGATCGCCGTGCCGCGCACCAACGCGCCACGCGATTGCTTGATGTCGCCCGGTTGCGGACGCATCGCGCTCATGCTGATCTTGGTGTTGGCGATCACGCCGCCATCACCGACCTGGTTGATGTTCTTCAGGAAGTCAGCCACCCCGAACAGACCCATGGCCAGCGCCACGATCTGCAGGCCATCGCTCAGTTCGATGATGCCGAAGTGAAAGCGCATGGTGCCGGTGTTCACGTCGGTGCCGATTACGCCCAGCAGCAGACCAACCACGACCATCGCCACGCCCTTGATGGCCGAACCCTTGGCCAGGGTCGCGCCGGCCAGCAAGCCCAGCATCATCATCGAGAAGTACTCGGCGGGGCCGAACTTGAAGGCCACGTCCACCAGCAGCGGCGAGAACAGGATCATCGCGATGATCCCGACCGAAGCGCCGCAGAAGGACGAGAACATCAGCATGAACAGGGCCGAGCCAGCCTTGCCGTTGCGCGCCAGGGGGTTGCCGTCCAGGCAGGCCACCGCGTGCGAGGCGGTTCCCGGCAGGTTCAGCATGATGGAGGTGATCCCCCCACCGTACTGCGAACCGTAATAAATGCCGGCCAGCATCACCAGGGCTGCCGTGGGCGTCATGGTGTAGGTCAGCGGCAGCAGGATGGAGATCGCGGCCAGTACGCCCATGCCCGGCAGCACGCCGATCAGGTTACCCATGAAGACGCCGAAGATCGCCCACAACAGGTTGTCGAGCTGGAACGCGACGCCAAAACCGTGAATCAGGTTGTCAATAATTTCCATGGCATCAACCCCAGCGGAACAGCGGGAACTGCAACTGCAGGCCCCAGGCAAAAATGGCGACACCCAGGACAGTCACGCCGATCGACAGCAGGGCAGCCGTCTTGACGGTGTGCTGGCGGTCACCCAGCGCCGAAATGAACACCAGGGCCAGCGTGGCCGGCACCAGGCCGCCGTACTCGCCCAGCACCATGAAGGCGATCAGGCCGCCCAGGATGCAACCCCAGCCACGCCATTGCGGCGGCGGGTTTTCCTGTTCTTCGTCTTCCTCGTCAGCTGCGGGCGCGCGCAGAATCGCCAGGCCGAGCAAGGCCAGCAACACCCCTAGAATGGCCGGGAACATGCCCGGACCCATGTGGGCCAGGGTGCCCAGCTTGTAGGTGGTGGCCTGCGCGAAGGAGCCCAGGCCCAGGGCGATCATCACGCCTCCTGCCACCCACTCCCGGCGTTTTCGCCTGTTGTCCTGCTGCATCCCTGTTTCTCCTTTTATTGACTGACAAGGCACTGAAATCAACCTGAATGAAAATTGACGCCAGGCTGACGTTTCGTTGAAAAGGCGTGCAGTCTAAAATTCGAAACTTCCGTTAGGCTTTCAAACCCACCCTAAACAGGGCCTATCTTCGGGAAAATACCTAATAATTTCATTTAACTTTCATTAATCTTATTTTCTGAAAGAATAGGCCTGAAATAGAAAAAGCGGCCCGAAGGCCGCTTTTTCAGCGCAGTTGAACGCGGTTAGCGTATCAGCCGATCGAATCCAGGATGGCGTTGAGCGTGGCGCTCGGACGCATGGCCTGGCTCGTTTTGGCCGAATCGGCGTGATAGTAGCCGCCAATGTCGACCGGCTTGCCCTGGGCCGCCTTGAGTTCTTCCAGGATCTTGGCTTCGTTCTCGAGCAGGGCCTTGGCCACGGGCGCGAACAGTTCTGCCAGTTCCTTGTCTTCGGTCTGCTCGGCCACGGCCTGGGCCCAGTACATGCCCAGGTAGTAATGGCTGCCCCGGTTGTCCAGGCCGCCGACCTTGCGGTCCGGCGACTTGTTGTTGTCCAGGAACTTGCCGGTAGCCTGATCCAGCGTCTTGGCCAGCACGCCGGCGCGACGGTTGCCCGTGGTGCTGCTCAGGTGATCCAGCGAGGCTGCCAGGGCCATGAACTCGCCCAGCGAATCCCAGCGCAGGAAGCCTTCTTCGAGGAACTGCTGGACGTGCTTCGGCGCCGAACCGCCCGCACCGGTTTCCAGCAGCGCGCCGCCAGCCATCAACGGAACGATGGACAGCATCTTGGCGCTGGTGCCCAGCTCCAGGATGGGGAACAGGTCGGTCAGGTAGTCGCGCAGCACGTTGCCGGTCACCGAGATGGTGTCCTTGCCGGCGCGGATGCGCTCGAGCGAGAAATGGGTGGCTTCGACGGGCGACAGGATGCGCAGATCCAGGCCGCTGGTGTCGTGATCCTTCAGGTAGCGCTCGACCTTCTGGATCAGCTGCGCGTCGTGGGCGCGCTGCGTATCCAGCCAGAACACGGCCGGGGTATTGGAGGCGCGTGCACGCGTGACGGCGAGCTTGACCCAATCCTGGATGGCAGCATCCTTGGTCTGGCACATGCGCCAGATGTCGCCCGCCTGCACGGCCTGCTCCAGCAGCACGGCGCCGCTGGCGTCCTGTACGCTGACCACGCCGTCATCGGCGACGATGAAGGTCTTGTTGTGCGAACCGTACTCTTCGGCGGCCTGGGCCATCAGGCCGACGTTGGGCACGCTGCCCATCGTGACCGGGTCGAAGGCGCCGTTGCGCTTGCAGTCTTCGATGACGGCTTCGTAGACACCGGCGTAGCAACGATCGGGAATGACGGCCTTGGCGTCCTGCAGCTTGCCGGCGGCATCCCACATCTTGCCGGAGTCGCGGATCATGGCCGGCATGGAAGCGTCGACGATCACGTCGCTGGGCACGTGCAGGTTGGTGATGCCCTTGTCGGAGTTCACCATCGCCAGGGCCGGGCGGGCCTGGTAGAGCGCCTCGATGTCAGCCTTGATGGCCGCTTGCTGCTCGGCCGGCAGGGCGCCCAGCTTGGCGTACAGATCGCCGATGCCGTTGTTGGCGTCGAAGCCGATCTGCTTGAGCGCGTCGGCGTGCTTGGCCAGCACTTCCTGGTAGAAC
>JAEWJD010000136.1 GCA_023386765.1 Pseudomonadota bacterium
GTGCCGAAGGCATCGTTGACGTAGACATCGCAAAGCGCCGCCATCTTGCGCGCCAGCGCCTCATCGTCTTTCTTCTCGCCCGGATTGACCCGGCAGTTCTCCAGCAGCACCACGCTGCCCGGCTCGACCGTCACGCCATCGACCCAGTTCTGCACCAGCGCCACCGGCATGCCCAGCAGTTCCGACAGACGCTGCGCCACGCGCGCCAGCGAATCGGCCTCGGTCAGCACGCCCTCCTTGGGGCGTCCCAGGTGCGAGGTCACCATGACGGCCGCGCCGGCGTCCAGCGCCATGCGGATGCCGGGCACCGAGGCGCGGATGCGGGTGTCTTCACTGATGCGGCCAGCCTCGTCGAACGGCACGTTCAGGTCGGCGCGGATGAACACGCGCTTGCCGGCGAGCGCGCCGGACTTGGCCAGGGCGGAAAGGGTATTCACTTGGGACATCTCGTTCTCCTTCATGGGCGGCGCTGGCCTGGGCGACAAAAAGGCCGGCTCCAGGGGGGCCGGCCCATCGTCCAAGCCGGAGCCGCACACGCGGCTCCACGCCTGCGACGGCTTACTTGGCGTTCATCAGCGCGACGGTGGTGTCGAGCATGCGGTTCGAGAAGCCCCACTCGTTGTCGTACCAGGACGACACCTTCACCAGCTTGCCCGAGACCTTGGTCAGGGTGGCATCGAAGTTGCTCGAAGCCGGGTTGTGGTTGAAGTCGATCGACACCAGCGGCTCGACGTTGTAGGTCAGGATGCCCTTGAGCTCGTTGCCCGCGGCAGCTTCCAGGATGCTGTTGACTTCTTCGACCGTGGTTTCGCGCTTGGCGATGAAGGTCAGGTCGACGATCGACACGTTGATGGTCGGAACGCGGATGGCGTAGCCGTCCAGCTTGCCGTTCAGTTCCGGCAGCACCAGGCCGACCGCAGCGGCAGCGCCGGTCTTGGTCGGGATCATGCTCATGGTGGCCGAACGGGCGCGGCGCAGGTCTTCGTGATAGACGTCGGTCAGGACCTGGTCGTTGGTATAGGCGTGGATGGTCGTCATCAGACCAGTCTCAACGCCCAGCTTGTCGTTCAGCGGCTTGACCAGCGGGGCCAGGCAGTTGGTGGTGCACGACGCGTTCGAGATCACGGTGTGCTCGGCACGCAGCACTTCCTGGTTGACACCGAACACCACGGTGGCGTCCACGTCCTTGCCGCCCGGGGCCGAAATGATGACCTTTTTGGCGCCGCCCTTCAGGTGGGCGCTGGCCTTTTCCTTGGAGGTGAAAAAGCCGGTGCACTCCAGCACCACGTCGACCTTGAGCTCGCCCCACGGCAGCTCGGCCGGGTTGCGGTTGGCCAGCACGCGGATCTTGTCGCCATTGACGACCATGTAATCGCCTTCGACCTCGACGGTGCCCGGGAATTTGCCATGGGCGGTGTCGTAGCGCGTCAGGTGCGCATTGGTCTTGGGATCGCCCAGGTCATTGATGGCCACGATCTCGATGTCGTGCTTTTTGCCGTTTTCGTAGTGGGCACGCAGGATGTTGCGGCCGATACGGCCATAGCCGTTGATTGCGACGCGAATGGTCATGACGAAATCTCCTTTTTTAGAACCCGCTGATTTTTACAGAACCCGCTTCACAGCCTCGACAACCTTGTCGGTGGTCAGGCCGAAGAACTTGAACAACACACCGGCCGGGGCCGATTCGCCGTAGCGATCGATGCCGACCACGGCGCCTTCCAGCCCGACGTACTTGTGCCAGAACGCGGTGACGCCGGCCTCGACGGCCACGCGCGGCAGGCCCGGCGGCAGCACGGCACGCTTCCATTCGGCATCCTGCTGGTCGAACACATCGGTGCTGGGCATGGACACCACCCGCACGGCGACGCCTTCGGCGGCCAGCGCCTTCTGCGCATCCAACGCGATGGCGATTTCCGAGCCGGTGGCGATGATGACTGCCCGTGCCTCGGGCGCATCGCTCAGCACGTAGCCGCCCTTCTCGACCGCCTTGAGCGTGGCTTCGTCGCGCGCCACGAACGGCAGGTTCTGGCGCGACAGCAGCAATGCCGTCGGGCCGCCCTCATGCACATCCATGCCGATGCTCGACGGACGCTCGACGGCCAGTTTCCAGGCCACGGCGGTCTCGACGGTATCGCACGGACGCCACACCGACAGGTTGGGAATCAGGCGCAGGCTGGCGGCATGCTCGATCGACTGGTGGGTCGGACCGTCTTCGCCCAGACCGATGGAGTCGTGGGTGAAGACATGCACCACACGCTGCTTCATCAGCGCGGCCATGCGGATGGCATTGCGCGAGTAATCAGAGAAGGTCAGGAAGGTGCCGCCGAAGGGCAGATAACCCCCATGCAGGGCGATACCGTTCATGATGGCGGCCATGCCGAACTCACGCACGCCGTAATTGATGTGGCGCCCGAAGCTCACGCCACCGCTGTCGGCGGCACGCACGGCGGCCACGCCCTTCCAGTCGGTGAAGTTCGAGCCGGTCAGGTCGGCCGAGCCGCCCAGCAGCTCCGGCAGCAGCGCGGCCAATTCCGTGATGGCGAATTGCGAGGCCTTGCGCGTGGCAACCGTCTCCGCCTTGGCGGCGGTGGCGGCGACATAGGCCTGGATTTTTTCGCCAAAGCCGGCCGGCAGCGTACCCTGCATGCGGCGCGTGAACTCGGCCGCCTCGGCCGGGAACTGCGCCGCATAGGCGTCGAACTGCTGCTGCCATTGATTCTGGGCCGCCGCGCCGGCGGCACGGCTGTCCCAGGCCTGGTAGACATCCTGGGGGATCTCGAAGGGCTCGCCGCGCCAGCCCATGGCGGCGCGCGCGCCGGCGATTTCGTCATTGCCCAGCGGAGCGCCGTGCACGCTGGCCGTGCCGGCCATGGTGGGCGCACCCTTGCCGATCACGGTACGGCACAGGACCAGGGTGGGCTTCTCGGTCTGTGCGCGGGCGGCCTTGATGGCAGCGTCCACGGCGGCGGCGTCATGGCCGTCCACCCCGCGGATCACGTTCCAGCCGTAGGCCTCGAAACGCTTGGCGGTATCGTCGCCGAACCAGTATTCGACCTTGCCGTCAATCGAGATGCCGTTGTCGTCATACAGCGCGATCAGCTTGGACAGCTTGAGCGTGCCGGCCAGCGAGCAGGCTTCGTGCGAGATGCCTTCCATCAGGCAGCCATCACCCAGGAACACATAGGTATGGTGATCGACGATGGCGTGGCCGGGACGATTGAACTCGGCCGCCAGCAGCGACTCGGCCAGCGCCATGCCGACCGCGTTGGCCAGGCCCTGGCCCAGCGGGCCGGTGGTGGTTTCCACGCCTGCGGTGATGCCGACTTCCGGGTGGCCCGGGGTCTTCGAGTGCATCTGACGGAAATTCTTCAGCTCGTCGAGCGACAGGTCGTAGCCGGTCAGGTGCAACAAGGCATAGATCAGCATCGAGCCGTGGCCGTTGGACAGCACGAAACGGTCACGATTGGCCCAGGCCGGGTCGGCCGGGTTGTGGCGCAGGTTACCCAGCCACAGCGCCTGGGCGATTTCAGCCATGCCCATGGGCGCCCCGGGGTGCCCCGAGTTTGCTTTCTGAACCGCATCCATCGAAAGAATGCGGATGGCATCTGCCAAGGCTAATTGGGGGGCATTCGGAGTGCTCATGCGGAGGCTCTTTGGCTGGTGGCACCGCCGCCTCGGCAGCGCCATCGGTATCGGGTTATAAAGCTCGCCATTTTACCATCTAGGGGTAATCCCATCCGAGCCATGAACAAGCCGGTCCTCCCCTGCGGTCTGCCGGCCGGGTAAACTTTGCGCCCATTGCCTGCCATTCACCGAGTTTCTGCCGCATGAGTCTGCCCCGGTTCTACTGCGACACCCCCCTGGCTGCCGGCCAGCGAGTGGCGCTTGCGCCCGCCCTGGCGCACCACGCGCTGCGCGTGCTTCGCCTGCGCGAAGGCGCCGGGATCGTGCTGTTCAATGGCCAGGGTGGCGAGTATCCCGCGCAGCTGGAAACCGAAGGAAAACAGGCCTATGCGCAACTCGGCGCCCACGATCCGCGCGAGGCCGAACTCCCGGGCCGCCTCTGGCTGGCCCAGGGGCTGCCTTCGGGTGACAAGATGGATTGGATCATCGAGAAGGCCGTCGAGCTGGGCGCGGCCGGCGTGGCGCCCATCGCGGCCCAGC
This sequence comes from Pseudomonadota bacterium, assembly GCA_023386765.1. Lineage (GTDB taxonomy): Bacteria > Pseudomonadota > Gammaproteobacteria > Burkholderiales > Burkholderiaceae_B > Bordetella. The sequence continues at coordinate 4,165 of JAEWJD010000136.1, forward strand.
GCAGCGTGCTACAACTGAGTGGCCCGCGCCTGGAAAAGAGGCTGGCTCACTGGCAACGCATTGCCGAATCCGCCAGCGAGCAGTGCGGCCGTAATCGTTTGATGGCGGTCGAACCGCCGCAATCCCTGCGCGCCTGGCTGGCCTCGCCGGCCCAGGGCGTGCGCCTCATGGCCCACCCCGAGGCTCCGCTGCATCTATCAGACTGGCTAAAGGCCCAGGCTACGCCCGAGGCGCTGACCCTGATGGTGGGACCGGAAGGGGGCTGGTCGCCCGAAGAGATGGCATTGGCGCAAGCCGCCGGCGTGCAGACCGTGCGCCTCGGACCTCGGGTACTGCGCACCGAAACCGCCGGGCTGGCCCTGCTGGCCTCGGTCAGCGCCTGGCTGGGCTGGCACTGAGCCGGCCTCAGCCGCCCGGGAATCAGGCTTCGCCGTAAGGCGCGGCGGCCACGCCCGGCTCCGGGTCCGGATGGCGGCCCGCATGTTCGATCACGTAGCAGAACTGCCGGCCATTCTCGCGCGCAAACTCGGCCGCGTCGGCGCACACCGCCTCGATGGCGCCGGCATCTTCTTCCAGGGCGGGGTCGCCCGAATGCAGCCGCTCCAGCCACAGCACCGCGCCGACCTTCTGGTCCAGCACCGTGTCGCACAGGCAGTCATAGAGGGCGTCGAGATTGCCGCCGAAGAACTCGGGGAAGTCCACCGCCTTCACAATGGCTCGCAGCACCGCCGAGCGACTGCGGGCGCGATCGCAATCCGCCACGAGCAGGGTCATGCCCAGCTCCTGGGTTGCGTTGGCCAGGGACGATTTGTCCATGGCGTCGGGCGCGATGGCGCCTCCCTGCTGCAATTGTCGTAACAGCGTATCGTGGCCGTTGCGCGTCATGCCCGGGCCTCCTCGAAAAACTTCAGCACTTCTTCATTACGCCGCATCGTATCGGCATAACCCAGTTCAATCAATCGTTGTGTAAACGCGCTTTCAAACAGCAGATAGGACATCAACGCCCCGCCGCCTGCGCGACCCGGCTCGGACGATACACCGAGCACGCGAAAAAGAGTACGCGCTTCAACCGGCATGGCGTGCAAGTGTTGTAATGCCAACTCATCGAGCGACTGGCTGGGGGTGATGGCCAGCGCCTGGATAGGACGCAGTTTCAGGTCCGCCGGGTCGCGCGCCGAGGCCTGGCACAGCAGGCGATTGTTACGCTCGAGCTGCTCCAGATCCATCGCCAGGCTATCCAGGAAAATACTCGACAACGCATGGCCGCCCACCTGCGCCAGCGTCGGATAACCCGGCTCGGCGGCGCGCTTCTCGGGATGGGTTTCATCACGGAAACTGGTACCGATGACCAGCACGCGCTCGGCGCCCAGGTGGATGGCCGGGCTGATGGGGGCCAGTTGGCGCACCGAACCGTCGCCGCACCACTCGGTCTGCCCCTGGACGCTGACCGCGCGCGCCGGAAAGACAAAAGGAATGGCCGACGAGGCCATGATGTGATCCACCCCCAGGTCGGCCGGCACCGCGCGCCGCAGCGAACGCCGCCAGGGTTCGATCGGCGTTTCCGCCTGATAGAAGGTCAAATGCTCGCCGCTGGTATAACCCGAGGCCGTGATCGCCACCGCCGCAAGATGGCCGGTGGCCAGATTGTGGCGCATGCGCTGGAAGTTGAGCACCCGTTCGAGCAGCAGGCTGAGCGGCTCACTGTCCAGCAGCGACTGCGGACGGCGCCGGCGCCAGCCGGCGAACATCCAGCCCAGCGCCAGCAGGCTCAGCCAGCGCACGCCGCTGCGGATCAGCCCGGGGGCATCCGCCCGATAGACCATGCCGCTGTCCAGCGAGGTCCACAACCGCTCCATGCGGCGCACGGCCAGATGCGGCCGGTCTGCGCGGCAGGCCAGCGCGGCCGCGTTGACCGCGCCGGCCGAGGTGCCGCAGATGATGGGGAATGGGTTGGGAAAACCAGCCCGCGCACGCGGGTCGATGATCTCCATGATGGCGCGCAACGCGCCCACCTGATAGG
>JAEWJD010000140.1 GCA_023386765.1 Pseudomonadota bacterium
CGGTGGGCAAGATGACTCACTTCGCCACTGCCGACAGCGGCCTGGGCCCGGATTGGCAATGGACCTTGTTCCAGGCTTGCACTGAAGGGCTGCCGGGCCCGGTGAGCGTCTGCAATTCGGCGGCCACCTTGCGTCATGCCCGGCTGGCGCTGGGCCAGCCCGAAGGTCAGGTGCAATGGGTGCGTCCCGGCATCTGCCTGTACGGCGCCTCGCCTTTCGATGACGAAAGCGCCGATGCGTTAGGGTTGCGTGCTGCCATGACGCTACGCTCGGAAATCATCGGCGTACAAGACCTGAAAGCGGGGCAAACGGTGGGCTACGGTGCCACCTTCACCGCCTCCAAACCGATGCGCATCGGCGTGGTGGCCTGCGGCTACGCTGATGGCTATCCGCGCCACTGCGGCACCGGCACGCCGGTTACGGTGGGTGGCGTGCCGACGCGCCTGCTGGGCCGGGTGTCGATGGATATGCTGGTTGTCGATCTCGAACCCGTGCCTTCGGCCGGGGTCGGCAGTGCGGTCGTGCTCTGGGGAGAGGGCGGGCCGAGCGTCGACGAGGTGGCTGCCGCCGGTGGCACCATCGGTTACGAATTGCTCACGGCGCTGGCCATGCGCGTGCCGGTCAGGGACGCTGATTAACCCGGATCAGGGCCCGCTTGCCGCGGGGCTCTGCCACCAGACCGCCGCGCCGCCGCAACATGGCGCGGTTCAGACAGACGAGACGAGGTTGCATCCATGAAGGACAAATGCGTATTGGTGACTGGCGCGACCAAAGGGATAGGCTGGGCCCTGACCCAGCGGCTGGCCGATGCCGGCTGCCATGTGGTGGGTATCGCGCGCAACACCACCGATCTGGACTTCCCGGGCTATCTCTATGCTTGCGACCTGGCTGATGCCGGACGCACCGAGGAAGTCCTGCGCGAGATCCGCGAGAAATTCCCGGTCGATGCGGTCGTCAACAATGTCGGGGTGGTGGCGCCGCAACCGTTGGGCGAGATCGATCTGGCGACGCTCTATAGCGTGCTCGATCTGAATGTGCGGGTGGCTGTGCAGGTCACCCAGGCCTTCGTCGAATCCATGAAAGTGCGCCGCGCCGGACGTATCGTCAACATCGCCAGCCGCGCCATCTTCGGTGCACCCGAGCGCAGCGCCTATGCTGCGGCCAAGAGCGCGCTGGTCGGTTGCACTCGCAGCTGGGCGCTCGAACTGGCCGAATACGGTGTCACGGTCAATGCCGTGGCGCCTGGTCCGATCGAGACCGAGATGTTCCGCCAGGTCAATCCGGCCGGCGGCGATGCCGAAAAGCGCACGCTGGCCTCCGTCCCCATGAAACGGGTGGGCACGCCCGCCGAGGTCGCCGCCGCGATTGCCTTTCTGCTCTCGGATGACGCCGGTTTCATCACCGGCCAGGTGATTGGCATCGACGGGGGAGCCACGCTGGCCCGCTAAGCCACGCTGGCCCGCAGCGACGGGCAGGCAGGACGCCCGCCCGTTCCGATCTCGCCGCCGCCGTCGCGGCCTTTTTTTTTTACGATGCGCTGGCGCTGCCGGACGGCAGGCCATGCCGGGGCGCATGGCGCGCATGCGTCATCGGGGGCCGGGCGTGGTGCCCAGGTGTTGAAGATCGGGCGGCAGTTCGAGCTCAGGTTCGTCGCGGCGCAACGCCGCCCACTGGCCTTGCGCCGCCTCCTGGTGACCATCGAGCAGCAGTTGGCGTACATGTTCAATGCGCGAGGTGGCGTCCGGGCCGGCGGGCTCGCCGATCTGCAGGGAGCCCGGCAAGGCCGGGGGCGGCGCCGCCGGATAACTGCCGATCTCGGGTGGCGTGAGCAGTTCTTCTGGAGGCGGGCTGATTACTGCTTCGGGCGAATCCTCGTCAAAGGAGGGAGCCGAGGCGAGTTCACTGTAGTCCGTCAGCAGCAACAGGCCGAAGGCAACGCCGACGGTCGCCGCAATCCCCCAGCCAGGATGCCAGGTGCCGTGAGGGCGGCGCGGCAGCGCGTCATCAGGCGTCCTGCCGCGATAATGTACGCGCAGGTCTTCGGAGTCGTCGTCAAGGGGCAGATGGTGCGGACACATGCGGCTTACTCCCGGCCGGCAGAAAAACGTGATTCCCGGATGACAGCATAGCCTTGCCCTTGCCGTAGCAACAGTGCCGGACGAACGGATTTTCAATGGGTTACGCCTGCGGGCCGATGCGTCGTGCCGGTAAACTGGCGGCATGGCTAAATCGCGAACCGTCTATGTCTGTGCCGAATGCGGCGGCACCAGCGCCAAGTGGCTGGGAAAATGCCCTCACTGCGAGGCCTGGAATACCCTTGAGGAAACCGTCCAGGCGCCGGCTGCCGCCCAGGCGGCGGCGCATCGCTTTGCGCCGCTGGCCTCGTCCAGCCCGGTGCGCAGCCTGGCCGACATCGAGGCGCGTGAAGTGCCGCGCCAGCCCACCGGGCTGGACGAGTTCGACCGTGTATTGGGCGGCGGCCTGGTGGCGGGCGCCGTCGTGCTGATCGGTGGGGATCCCGGGATCGGGAAATCCACCTTGTTATTGCAGGCGCTGGTGTCGCTGTCGACCCAGGTGCCGGTGCTGTATGTCACCGGCGAAGAGTCGGCGGAGCAGGTCGCCCTGCGTGCCAGGCGCCTGGAGCTGCAGACGGGGGCCGTCAACCTGCTGGCCGAGATCCGCCTGGAGGCGATTCAGGCGGCGGTGTCCGAGCAGAAGCCGGCCGTGGCCGTGATTGACTCCATCCAGACTTTGTACAGCGGTGAGCTCACCGCCGCGCCCGGCTCGGTGTCGCAAGTGCGCGAATGCGCAGCGCAGCTGACCCGCCTGGCCAAGCAGACCGGCATCGCCATCGTCATGATCGGCCATGTCACCAAGGATGGCGCGCTGGCCGGTCCGCGCGTGCTTGAGCACATTGTTGATACCGTGCTGTACTTCGAAGGCGATACGCATTCTTCGTTCCGCCTGGTGCGCGCTTTCAAGAACCGCTTTGGCGCGGTCAATGAACTGGGTGTGTTCGCCATGACCGACCGGGGGCTGCGCGGCGTGGCCAACCCTTCCGCACTGTTTCTGTCGCAGCACCAGGAGCAGGTGGCTGGCTCCTGCGTCATGGCGACCCAGGAGGGTTCGCGCCCGTTGCTGGTCGAGATCCAGGCCCTGGTCGATACCTCCCATGCGCCCAACCCGCGGCGCCTGACGGTAGGACTGGAAAGCAACCGCCTGGCGATGCTGCTGGCGGTGATGAACCGCCATGCCGGCGTCACCACCTACGACCAGGATGTCTTCGTCAACGCCGTGGGCGGGGTTCGCATCACCGAGCCGGCAGCGGATCTACCGGTGTTGCTGGCCATCATGTCCTCGCTGCGCGACCGGCCCTTGCCCAAGGGGTTGATCGCCTTTGGCGAAATTGGCCTGGCCGGCGAAATCCGGCCGGCGCCACGCGGCCAGGAACGCCTGCGCGAGGCGGCCAAGCTGGGGTTCTCGATCGCCCTGATCCCGCGCGCCAATGCTCCGCGTCAACCTATCGAGGGTCTTGAGATCTGGGCGGTCGATCGCCTGGAGCAGGCGCTGGACAAACTGCGCTAACGGGCAGCCTTGCCAATGAGGGGAGAGGGCATCGCCTGCCAGGATGAGGCTCCCCTGCGCCGCGGTTGGCAATCACATTTCGCCTGATATTTGAGGCCTGAAGAATCGTGTCCAGGTTTTACCGACGGAAAAACTTGCCGTCATGGGGAAACCTGGCCGGCCTGCGGCACTCCAAGTTGATACCCGCTGAACGGCCTTCTGCCAGGCAGCGGCATCGGAAAGCAGTTCCGGAACAAGGAGTATCGCTATGACGACCCCCGCACGCATCGCCGCTTTTTTGTCGACCTCGGCCCTCTGCCTGGGGTTGGTGGGCGCGCCGGCACAGGCCGCCAGCAACCCCGTCGGAGAACCGGGTGCCCGTCTGAGTGCGCCGCGCATGGGTGCCAGTGCCGAGGATCCGCGCAACGCGACCGAGGTACGGCGTGTCCAGGCCCCGGCCCCGCGCAAGCGGGGCTGAGCCGTCCGTGCCGCGGCATTCCGCCGCCAGGGCTGCGCTACAGGCGCTGTACCAGGCGGCGGTACCAGACATGCAACAAGGTGGCCGACAAGCCCAGTCCCAGCATGGCCATCAGCCACATCGTGCCAGCCCCCTGCGGTGAGTTGGGCAGCAGCCATTCGCGCAGCCAGTCTAGCCCGCCGCGCCCTGGGCCGAATCCCAGCCACCACCCTCCGGCCAGGCCGACGCCGGCCAGCGCCACCACCTGCAGGATCAGGGGCACCACGGCGACCTTGTAGGCTCGCAGCAGGTAGGAGTTGATGCACTGCATCGAGTCGCACAGGTGAAAGAGGGGGATCATGGCCAGCAGGGAGCCGGCCACGGCGGCCACGCCTGCATCATCGGTATAGGCGGCGAGGATGGTGGGCCGGCCTATCAG
>JAEWJD010000154.1 GCA_023386765.1 Pseudomonadota bacterium
CCACGCGCCTGTTGGCCAGCGGCGCCGCCGCGGGCGGCAAGGCGGCCAAGTCGGCGAAGTATCGCTTTCGCTTCGGCAGCATCTACACCCCTGCGGCAGCCGAGTACACGGCCCCGGGCATCTATGACTTCGTGAACCGTGTCCAGCAGAAGTCCGATGGCGAAATCGCCATCCAGCTCATCGACAAGGCCCAGACCTGTTCGGAGGATCAGTGCGCCGACCGGGTCATGAACAGCGTCCTGGATATGGGTTCGTCCACCTTCCAGAATGCCGGTTCGGTAATGCCCTACTCGATGGCGATGGACTGGCCTTTCCTGTGGGAAAACCGCGCGGCGTATCACAACTTCCTGTTCAGCGCGGACTCCAACCGCCTGTATCGGGACATCCTGCGCAGCAAGTACGGCATCGTGCCGCTGTATGGCAGCGGCGGCATGCGCAACATCATGATGGGCCGCAAGTATGCCGACCAGCCCGACATGAACTCGCCGGATCGACTGCGCGGCGCCAAGATCCGCATTACCAACAGCACGATGATCAGCAATTTCGCCAAGAGCATGCAGATGATGCCGGTGCCGCTGGCCTGGGGCGAGTTGCTGGAGGGGCTGAAATCGGGGCTGGTCGACGCGGCCGAGACCTATCCCAGCGCGGCTGCCGGGTTCGGGATGTATACGGTGCTGTCGCAGGACGTACAGGTCGAGTTCTGTCCGGGCTTCTCGATGATCTTCATGTCCTCGCGCGCGCTCGACAAACTGCCGGCGCGGCTGCAGGAAGTGGTGTTCGAGTCGGCCTGGGAAACCATGCGCCAGGCCTATGAGGATGCTTCCGTGGCCGAGTCCACCCTGGTGGGCAATGGCCCGGACCCTTCGCCGGAGTCCGCCTATGTGCGGGGCGGGGTGCGTCAGGTGCGCCTGGACGCCGCGCAGCGGCAGGCCTTTCAGCAGATGGGCCGGGTCGAGAACAACGCCGAGCTCTACGCCGACGTGCGCAAGCGGCTCGATGCCATCGCCGGCATGGACGTCTATGGCGCCTTCCAGGAAAGCGCGGCACGCATGCGTACCGATGGTTTGCAGGCCGACAAGTGGTGGGCCTGACGGCCGGCACGAACGCAGCGCCACGCGGCGCTGCGTGACGGCTTCGGGGGAGACAAACAATGAAAATCAAAACAATCGGAGCGCTGCTGGGCCGGTGCATGGACAAGGTGGAAGACACCGTGATCCTCACCAGCTACGTCACGCTGATCGCGCTGGTGGGCGTGGAAACGTTGCGCCGGGCGCTGTTCCAGCAGCAGGCCACCTGGGGGCCGGAGGTGGCCATGTACGCCTTTATCTGGCTGTCCTGGTTCGCCATGGCCAAGCATTGCCGCTATGGCACCAATCTGGCTTTCCTGCAGTTTCGCGAGGCCATGCCGGCCTGGGGGCGGCGCACGCTGGAAGTGATGGACATGACGCTGTGGCTGACCATCGGCGGCGTGATTCTCTACACCACCAGCGCCATCATCGAGCGCAACCTGGCGAGCGAGCAGACGATCTTCGGAACCTCGATCCCGCTGGCCTGGGCCAATCTGGCGGTGCCGCTGGGCTGGGGTTTCTCCATGGTGCGCATCGCGCAGCGTCTGTTCCTGGTGCTGTTCGGCTGGGACCAGCTTGAAGAAGAACGCCGCAACCAGGCTGCGCCGGCGGCCTGATCCGCCCAAGGCAACGAGGAGAATGCACCGTGTCTGTGCTCTGGATTTCCCTGTTCTGCGTGGCCCTGTTCGTGATGGGCACGCCGATGACCCTGATTCTCGCGGTATGGGTCGCCGCATCGTCGTACTGGGTGGTGGATTTCCCCCTGATGAACATGGGGGTGTCATCCATCGATGCTCTGAAAAACTACACCTTTCTGGCCGTGCCGCTGTTCGTGGCGACCGGCGACCTGTTGACCGCAGGCGGGGTGTCACGCCAGCTGGTGCGGTTCGCCAAGGCCCTGAGCCGCGCCGTGCCGGGGCGCACGGCGGCCGCCTCGGTGTTGGCCAGCGGGATGTTCTGCGCCATCAGCGGCTCCAGCGCGGCCGCGTCGGGCACGATGGGCAAGCTGATGGCGCCAGAGTTCCGGCGCGCCGGCGTGCCGATGTCGCGCGGCGGCTCGGCGGTGGCGGCCGGCGGCATCCTGGGCGGCCTGATCCCGCCCAGCACCATCATCATCATCTACAGCCTCACGGTCAACGCCTCGCCGGTGGCGCTGAACCTGGCGGCCATCCTGCCGGGACTGCTCATCCTTGCCTTTATCTTCTTTGCCGCGATCGCACGCACGCGCCGCTTCGAGCCGGCCAGCGTGGAGCAGGGCGGTTACTGGCAGGAGGTGGGTGCCAGCGCAGGGGGGGCCATGCCCGCGCTGCTTGCCATCGCCATGTTGTTCGTGGGGCTGTACTCGGGCATCTTCAGCCCCACCGAGGCCGCAGGCGTGGTGACGCTGTACTGCGCAGTGGTGGCGGTCTGGTGGGCGCGCGGCGTGCGGCTGCGTGAGCTGCCGCGCGTGCTGATGGGCAGCGCTTCCATCATGGGCGTCATCGGGCCGATCGTGGTGTTCTCGATTCAGTTCCAGCAGGTGCTCTCGATCCTGGAAGTCCCCGACGTGGTATTCGGCCATCTGATGGCGTTCTCCGAGCAGTTCGGCGCCACGGCGACCCTGATCCTGATGATGGGCATCGTGCTGCTGTTCGGCACCTTCATGGAAGTGGTGGCGGTGATCCTGGTGCTGGCGCCCATCATGGCGCCGATCGCCCTGGAGATCGGCATCGATCCCATCCATTGGGGCGTGGTGTTCATCGTGGGCGCCGGCCTGGGCTTCATCAGTCCGCCGCATGGGCTCAACCTGTTCATTACCTCGATGGCCATGGGCCTGAGTTACGCGCAGCTCATCAAGGACATCTGGTTCATGATCCTGCCGATCCTGGTGGCGTGGGGCGTGATCGCCGCCTTGCCTTTCCTCAGCCTTGTCTTCCTGTGACCGCATGAGCACCCCATTCCAGATCCGAGGGGCCGGTGCCGCGGCGCCCGCTTTCCTCGCCGCCGAGAACGAGACCCTGCTGCAGGCCGGCTTGCGTCAGGCCGCGCCGCTGGACTACCTGTGCGGCAGCGGAGGCTGCGGCTCCTGTGAGGCGCGTCTGCTGCAAGGGACGGTCTGCCTGGCCGGGGAGCCGGGGAGTCCGCTGGTCGTGGGGGACGAGGGCGAGGCCGCGCCACGGGTGCTGCTGTGCCAGAGCCAGCCGCGCGCTGACTGCGTACTGGAGCTGCGCCTGGCCGAGGCCTTGCCGCAGGCTGTCACCCCAGCCCCGTGGCCGGCCACGCTGGCCGAGATCCGGCCGCTGGGCGGGGACCTGTACCAGGTGACGCTGGCGTTGCCGCACCCGCTTTCCTATCTGGCCGGGCAGTACCTGATGGTGCAGGCCCCCGGCCTTCCCGGACAGCGGGCCTACTCCATCGCGGGGGCCGAGGCGGGTTCGGGACGGGTGCGGCTGATCGTCGCCCAGCGGGGAGAAGGCCGTTTCTCGCGCTGGTTGACCGATCCCGCCCATGTCGGTCAGCGCTTGCTTGCCTTCGGCCCCATGGGCCGGGCCAGCGTGGCGCCGCAACCCGACCAGGACATGGTGGTGATTGCGGGGGGTTCGGGCATTTCCGTGGGGCTGGCGGCCCTGCGTTGGGCCGCCACCGAGCGCTTTCTGGCGCGTCGTCGTCTGGGGCTGTTCTGGGGCGTGCGCGCCGCCGGCCA
>JAEWJD010000156.1 GCA_023386765.1 Pseudomonadota bacterium
GTCCAGATCCTGCAGGGTGGCCGTGTCGGCCGTGCCCGGGCGGGTGGCGCCGGCATTGTTCACCAGGCCGATGATGGCGTAGCGGCTGGTCACCTCGCGGGCGACGGCCTCGGTCTGCGCGGTATCGGTCAGGTCGGCCTGGAAGGACACCAGGCCGGCCGGCGGGTGCTCGGGCAGGCGATAGTCGATGTTGACCACGGTGTGGCCGGCATCGAGCAGCGCTGCGGCGATGGCGGCGCCGATGCCGTTGCTGGCGCCGGTCACCAGATAGGCGGCGGGTTTCATATCGCAGTCTCCTGTTATCAGTGGGTCATGTAGCCCCAGGCCAGCACGGCGCCGATGTAGATCACACCGACCCACAGCATCATGATGACGGTATAACCCATCACATCACGCAGCTTGAGCTTGGACAGGGCCAGGGCCGGCAGGATCCAGAAGGGTTGCACCAGATCGTTCCAGGCGTTGCCCAGCATGACCGACATGGTGGTCTGGCTGATGGAGCTGCCGATGGCGTGTGCCGCATCGATCATGAACGGCCCCTGGATGACCCAGTGACCGCCGGCGGACGGGGCGAAGAAGTTGATCACGTAGGAGCTGATCAGGCCCCAGAACGGCAGGCTGGCCGGCGTGGCCACATCGACGAAGATCTCGGAGATGGTGGTCACCAGGCCCGAGCCGGCCATGATGGCCATGATCCCGGCGTAGAACGGATACTGCAGGATGATCCCGGAGATCGTCTTGATGCCTTCGTTCAGCTTGGCCACGTAGGCGGCCGGCGTACCCAGCAGGATGATGCCCAGGAACAGGATGATGAAGTTGATCAGGTTCAGGTCGAGCGATTTGCCGTCGGCGAAATAGAACACCACGTAGGCAATGCCCAGCAAGCCGATCAGCAGGCTCAGGATGCGGCTGTTGTTCAGGCGGTTGGCCAGGGTGTTTTCGTTGTCCAGCGCATTGCCGGCCTTGGCGTTGTCGATACCCTTGTCGATATCGGGATCGACTTCGATGACTTTCTCGCCCTTCTTGGGGTGCAGCCAGGCATTGAGCAACGGCAGGGTGATGATGACGATCAGGCTGGTGATCAGCATCGGCGCCGAGAAAATGGTCTCGCTCAGCGGGATCACGCCCATGGCGTCGGCCATGGGGTGGCCGGGGGTGGCCACCAGCACCGGAATGCTGGCCGACAGGCCCAGGCCGTACAGCGTGAAGCCGCTATAGGCGGCTGCAATGATGAGCGGGTAGTGCACGCCCTTGACCTTGAGGGCCAGTTTCTTGGCCACCACGCCGCCGATCACCAGACCGAAGCCCCAGTTCAGGTAGCTGCCGATGCCACCGACCAGCGTGGCCACGATGACGGCGGTATGCGGACTGTGCACGCGGGTGACGATGCGGTCGAGCAGGCGGTCGGTGAGGGGGGCGGTGGCCAGCACGTAGCCCATCGCCAGGATGACGGCCATCTGTGTGGTGAAAGCCAGCAGACTCCAGAAGCCGGAGCCCCATTCACGGGTGATCTGCGGCAGGCCCTGGCCTTCGACGGCAAAGGCCAGCACGACGGTCAGCAGGGTCAGCCCGATCGCGAACACGAAGGGGTCGGGCAGATACTTGCGCATCAGCTCCGTGAAAAAGGAAGCAAGTTTATTCATGGTGTCTCCAACAGACTCCGGTAAGGCGTAATGCTTGCGTCGCTTGCAGGGTGTGCCCGCAGTGGGCGCAAAAGAAAGCCGCTCGCGTCGTGGGCGTGGGCGGCGGGGAAATCAATCCAGTTTCTGCGTCTTGAGCCAGGCGACCAGCCCGGCCAGCGCGGCGCTCTTCTCGCGCAGCACGCGCTCGCGGCGTTCGGGTTCCCAGGTATAGAAGCCCTGGCCGGCCTTGGCGCCGATGGCACCGCTTTCCACCTTCTGCGTGAGCAGGTCGGAGGGTGTCTGGCGGTTCTCAAGGTCGGCGTAGAGATAGCTGGCGATCGCGTGGTGCACGTCGATGCCGTTCATGTCGCGCTGCTCCAGCGGGCCCGACAGCGCCAGGCGGATGCCCAGGCTCCACTTGACCACTTCGTCGATGTCCTCGGCGCTGGCCACGCCCTTCTCCAGCAGCGAGATGGCTTCGCGCGCCAGGGCGTGCTGGATGCGGTTGGCGATGAAGCCGGGGATGTCCTGGTTCACGCGCACCGGGCGTTTGCCGGCGGCCTTGAGCACGGCCATCACCAGCTCGACGCTGGCATCGGTGGTCTGGTCGCCGCACACGACCTCGACCAGGGGAATCACATCGGCCGGGGTGAAGAAATGGGTGCCCACGAAGCGGTCGCGGCGTGTCACCGCCTCGGCGATGGCGTTGATCGACAGGCCGGAGGTATTGGTGGCGAACACGGCCTCGGGCTTGCACAGGCCATCCAGCTCTGCGAACAGCTTGCGCTTGAGCGCCAGGTTCTCCGGCACCGCTTCGATCACCAGATCGCAGTCGGCCGCCGCAGCCAGCTCGGCCCGCATGCTGATGCGCGCCAGGCTGGCGGGGGCATCCTGGGGGGCGTAGACCTGCAGTTGGCGCTCGATGATGGCACGGGCGCGCTCCAGGGCGCCGTCGACGGGGTCGACCAGCACGACCGGCAGGCCCTGCGAGGCGAAGAGCGCGGCAATGCCGCTGCCCATGGAACCGGCGCCGATGACGGCCAGAGTCTGGATGGGGAAAGCCATGGATGAGCTCGCTTGTTCGATGCCCAGGCTCAGTTGCACTCGGGGGCCGGCGCGCCGGTGTCTCTTCCAGGGTGCTTCTCTGTGCCGAGGCCAGAAAAATGCTTATGTTCTATATACGAACATTTGTGCGGATATAGAATTTCCAAAAATATAGTACTAAGAATTGCTGCAGGTGGACAAATTGACCAGGGTGGCGTCCACATAATGGACGCGGCAGTGCGCCCTGCGCCGCAGGGGGCGGCAGGGCGTTTTGCAAGCGGAAAAGGGCGCGGCCAGGCCGCGCCCGCCAGGATCAGCCTGAGTTGCGCAGGCCGGCAGCGATGCCGTTGATGGTCAGGTGGATGGCGCGCGGCACGCGCGGGTCCGGCGTGGCGTCGGGGCGGCGCTGGGCGGCGCGGTGACGGCGGATGAGATCGATCTGCAGATAATTGAGCGGATCGATATAGGCGAAGCGTTCGCGCAGCGACGCCGCCAGCGCCGGGTTGTCGGCCAGCAGTTCGCGCTGGTTGACCTGCTTGAGCATGGCCAGCGTGCGGCCGTGTTCTTCGGAAATGGCGCCGAAAATGCGTTCGCGCACCCGGCGCTGCGGCACCAGCATGGCGTAGCGCGAGGCGATCGCCAGATCCGACTTGGCCAGCACCATCTCCATATTGGAGAGCAGGCTGCGGAAGGCCGGCCATTCCTGGGCCATTTCGCGCAATTGCGCCAGGCGGGCGCGTTTGCTGCGCGGCGCACCCGGCGCGCCTTGCTCCAGATAGGCTTCCAGTGCCGACCCCACGCCGTACCAGCCGGTCAGCATGAGGCGGCATTGTGCCCACGAGAAGCCCCACGGGATGGCGCGCAGATCGTCGATGCGCTGGCCCTGCTTGCGCGAGGCCGGGCGCGAGCCGATGTTCAGGTCGGCGATCTCCAGGATGGGCGTGGAGGCGAAGAAATACTCGGAGAAGCCCGGCGTTTCATACACCAGCTCGCGATAGC
>JAEWJD010000188.1 GCA_023386765.1 Pseudomonadota bacterium
GGCACCATTTCCAGCACGCGGTCGATCAGCAGCATCGGATAACGATGCGGCAGACGCTCCATAATCCCCTTGATATCGAGTTCCATGACTTTCGTTCCTGCAGTTTTAAGATGGCGCAAGGCGCCCGTGAGCGCCTTGCCTAGAGTTTTCCGCGACCGCGGCGGTTACGTCTTTTCGAGTGAGCGGATACGGCGGCGCAAGGAGCCAAGCTGTTGTATCACAGCGGCGTTGCGCTGCCACTCGCCATGCTCGGCATAGGGATAGACACCAGTGTAACGCCCAGGCTTGTGAATGCTCGAGGTCACGGGCGTGCCGCCCGAGATGGTCACATCATCGCAGATCGAGAGATGGCCGGACAACATGGCCGCCCCGCCGATGATGCAGCGCTCGCCGATCACGGTCGAACCGGCCACGCCTACGCAGGCGGCAATCGCGGTATGCGCCCCGATGCGCACGTTGTGCGCGATCATGATCAGATTGTCGAGCTTGGCGCCGTCGCCCACCAGCGTATCTTCGAGGGCTCCCCGGTCGATGGTGGTGTTGGCGCCGACCTCGACGTCGTCGCCGAGCGTCACACCGCCGAGCTGCGGAATCTTGCCCCAGGCGCCCTTGCCCAATGCGGGATCGGGCGCAAAGCCGAAACCATCGGCGCCCAGCACCACGCCGCTGTGCAGGATGGCGCGCGCCCCGACCCGCACTCCCTCGTAGAGGGTCACGCGGGCATGCAGGCGACTATCCGGGCCGACGCGGCTGCCAGCCCCGATCACACAGCCCGGGCCCAGCACCGTGCCACGGCAGATCCGGGCACCCGCCTCGATCACGCACTGCGGCCCGACACAGACGCCGGGCTCGATCACCGCGTCCGCCGCCACCACGGCGCTGGGATGCACGCCAGCGGCGGGCACGCCACGCCGCTCGGCATCAAACCATTGAGCCAGGCGGGCGAACAGCAGATAGGGATGCTTGCAGAGCACCAGCGGCGCGCCAAAACCCTGCTCTCGCAGGGCCTGCGCAACCTCCGGCGTGACGATGACGGCAGCCGCAGCGGTCGTGGCAACCTGGCTTTGATAGCGCGGGTTGGCCAGAAAAGCGATTTCATGCGGGCCGGCGCCGGCCAGGGTGCCGATGCCAGCCACCTGCGGCGGCGTATCGGCGTTCAGATCCAGCGTGGGATCCAGACCCTGTGTATTGGCTTGCGACAGTAACGTGTCCAGCCGCGGCGCGCGGCCGAGTTCCAGCAGAACCGGCATACCGGATCAGCGGCCCAGTGCCTGGATCACTTTGTCGGTGATGTCGACACGCGGGTTGACGGTCACGGCGTCCTGGATGATCAGGTCGTAGTTTTCCTGCTCGGCGATGCGCTTGATGGCGTCGTCGGCCTTGGTCACGATACCGGAGAACTCTTCATTGCGGCGACGATTGAAGTCTTCCTGGAATTCACGGCGCTTGCGCTGCAGGTCCATGTCCAGGTTGGACAGTTCGCGCTGGCGCTTGACGCGGTCGGACTCCGACAGCACCGGAGCGTCCTTGTCGAACTTCTCGGCCTGCGTGCGCAGCGTGGTGCTCAGGCGCTGCAGTTCATCGTCGCGACGCTTGAATTCGCCTTCGATCTTGCTTTGGGCGGCCTTGGCCGGACCCGACTCGCGCAGAATCCGCTCCGTGTTCACGAAGCCGATCTTCGTGCCTTGGGCCTGCACCGTCGTCACTGCGGCCGAGCCGAACAACAGCGCGCCCGCCAGCGCAAGCGACATGCTCAGTTTGCCGGCGCGGCGGCCCGAGGTGTTGAGTGCGAAATCAGACATCATGAAAATCTCACCTTTGAAAGGTAAAGGGCAAAGACAATATTGTGCCACTAATTCGAATAGGCGCGAGCGCCGGCCCATGACCCCATGTTTCAAGCGTTACCGATAAGGCCACGCTGGAAACGGGATATATGCCGGCGATCGTGCAGTTAATCACGCAAAGCCTTCAAGCCGTTTGATCCGCGTCAGAAGCCAGTACCGATCTGGAACTGGAAGCTCTGCGTATCGTCACCCGACTTGGAGTTGAGCGGACGGGCATACGACAGCTGCAGCGGACCCAGCGGCGACTGCCACGACAGACCGATACCGGCCGAATAACGCCAGCCGCAAGGATCTTCCACGGGGCTGCTGGATTTTCCTGCCGTGCAGCTCATGCCACTGCCGGCCGACACCTGACCCGCGTCGGCGAACACGAACCAGCGCAGCGTGCGGTCCTTGTTGGCGCCGGGGAACGGCAGGTAGAGCTGGGCATTGGCAATCACACGGCGCGAACCACCGAGGTAGTCGCCCGTCAGCGGATCGCGCGGACCCAGCGAGGCGCCATCGTAGCCACGCACCGTGCCGATACCGCCGCCATAGACGTTCTTGATGACCGGATAGTCCTTGCCGCCATACGAATGGCCATAATCGACCAGGCCGTTCAGCGCGAAGGTGTAGTCGCGGCCCAGCGGGATGTAGTACTGCTGCTGAGCGCTCAGCAGGTAGTACTTCAGGTCCATGGTGGAGAAGTCGCCCTTCAGGCGCGTGTAGCCACCCTTGGTCGGCGCCAGCGCGCTGTCGCGCGTGTCCTTGGACCAGCCCACGTTGAAGATCATCGCGTCGGTCGTATCGCTGTACTGCTTCACGAAGTCGCGATAGGCCTGCGGCGAGTTGTTGTACAGGTCGATCTGGTTGCGCTCGTAGTTGGCGCCCAGGAAGATCCGGTCGTACTCGGAGATCGGCACACCGAAGTTCATGCCCAGACCAAACGACTTCACGCGGTAGTCACCGTCGTTGTTGTTCCAGGGTTCGGTCACGCGGTAGTACAGCGACGTGGTGCGGCTGATGCCTTCCTTGGTGAAATACGGATCGGTATGCGAGAGCACCGCAGCGCGGTTGCTCTTGCTGGTATTGACCTGCAAGGACAGGTTGGTACCGCTGCCGAAGACGTTGTCCTCGCTGATCCCCGCCGACAGGATGGCCTTCTCGGAGGAACCGTAGCCGACCCCGAGGTTGATCATGCCGGTCGGTTTTTCCTTCACGTCGACGTTGATGTCGACCTGATCGGGCGAACCCGGCACCGGGTCCGTCTTGACGTTCACGTCGTTGAAATAACCCAGGCGGTCGACCCGATCACGCGACACCTTGATGTCGGAAGCGTCGTACCAGGCCGCCTCTTGCTGGCGCATCTCGCGGCGCACCACTTCATCGCGGGTGCGGGTGTTGCCGCCGATCTGGATGCGGCGCACGTATACGCGGCGGCTCGGGTCGATGTAGAACGTGACATCGGCCTCGTGCTTTTCGCGGTCCAGCTGCGGGTTCGGGTTCACGTTGGCGAACGCATAACCCAGATCACCCAGGTAATCCGTGATGGCCTTGGCCGAGTTGTTGGCCTTGGCTGCAGAGAACAGCTCATCGGGCTTGATCTCGATGAGCTGCTCGATTTCCTTGTTCAGGCCCAGCAGGTTGCCGGCCAGCTCGACGCTGCGCACCTTGTAGGGCTCGCCTTCGTGCAAGGTAACCGTGATGTAGATGTCCTTGCGGTCGGGCGAGATGGTCACCTGAGGCGGCTCGACCGAGAATTCCAGGTAGCCGCGATCGAGGTAGAAAGAGCGCAGGCGCTCGATATCGCCTTCGAGTTTTTCGCGCGAATACTTGTCGGTATTGGTATACCAGGTCAGCCATCCCGGGGTGCTCAGGTCGAACTGGTCGATCAGCTCGCTTTCCGAAAAGGCCTTGTTGCCGACCACGCGGATTTCGCGGATCTTGGCGACGTCACCCTCGAACACGTCGAAGCTCACGCCGACGCGATTGCGCGGCAACGGCGTGACCGTCGCGGTGACCTCGACGCCGTACTTGCCCTTGCTGAGGTACTGCTCCTTGAGCTCGTACTCGGCGCGTTCGAGCATGGACTGGTCGAAAATGCGGCCTTCACCGAAACCGACTTGCGCCAGCGACTGGGTGATGTTCTTGGAATCGAACTCACGCATGCCGTTGAAGCTGATCGAGGCGATGGTCGGGCGCTCCTGCACCGCCACCACGACAACGTGATTCTCGGTGCGGATCTGCACGTCACTGAAGAAGCCCGTGGCGTACAAGCGGCGGATGGCCTCGGTGGCATCGGTCTCGCTGAAGGTCTCGCCTACCTTGACAGGCAGGTATCCGAACACCGTGCCGGCATCGGTACGCTGAATGCCTTCGACGCGGATATCGCGCACCACGAAGGGATCGAAGGCGTGGGCCAAGGCCGGCAACAGCAGCGCCGCAACCAGGCTGGGCAGACGGGCGGCTTTGAACGCGCGCCCTTGCGTGTGCCTTGCGCCCCGTTGGGGATCAAACATCCGGCGAAAAGACATCCTTTGCTATCCTTGGTCGTGCAAATGGCGGGGGATTTTATTCGATTCGCGCCTACGTGAACAGGCGCGTCAAATCATTGAACAAGGCCAGCCCCATAAGGCAGGCCAGTAAACCGATACCGGCCCGCTGCCCGATATCGACCCAGCGATCGGACAAGGGTCGGCCTCTGATGATTTCGACGAGATAGTACAGCAGATGCCCACCATCCAGCATAGGAATCGGCAGGAGGTTGAGCACGCCAAGACTGATGCTGATCAAGGCCAGATAGGCAATGTAGGCCTCCAGACCGATACGGGCGGTCTGCCCGGCATAGTCGGCGATCGTCACCGGACCACTGATGTTGCGCAGCGACACCTGGCCCATGACCATGCGACCCATCATGCGCAGCGACAGCCAGGCGGTATCCCAGGTCCGTTCGACGCCGCGCCAGAGGCTATCCCCGGGGCCGAATCGCTCAAGCACCATGGGTACCTGGCCGCCGATCTCGACGCCGACACGGCCGATACGCCGGCCGTCAACCGTTTCGGAGCGCGGCGTCAGCGTGAGGTTGATCGGCGTGCCGTCGCGGCGCAGCACCAGGGCCAGGGGCTCGCCGGCATGCTGCTGGATCACCTGGACCAGGGCGTCGGCGTTGGGCACCTCGCGGCCCGCGGCGCTGAGGATCAGATCGCCGCGCTGCAGGCCGGCCTCCTGCCCTACGCCGCCCTCGATGACCCGGCGCACCACCGGCTGCGCCTGCTGCAGACGCAGCCCGATGACCTGCACCGGGTCCGCCTGGGAAGGATCGAGCTGCAATCCGGCCGGCAGGGCCAGGGTCACGTCGCGCTGCCCGCCATCGACATCCTTGAGCGTCAGGGTGACGGGCTGATCCGAGGACAGGCGCTCGAACAAGCGCCAACGCGCCTCGGTCCAGGACAGGACCGGGCGGCCGTCAATATCTTCGATGACGTCGCCGGCGCGCACCCCTGCCTGCTGCGCCGGCGTGCCGGCGGCAGGCTGTCCGAGCACGGGTGCCGGCACTTCGGTCCCGGCCATGCCCAGGCCCGCATAGAGCACCACTGCCAGGATCAGATTGAAGACCGGCCCGGCTGCCACGATGGCAAAACGCTGCCAGACCGATTTGGCATTGAAGGACTCCGCCACCTGCGCCGGGCTTGCGCCGGCGGGCGGTTCGTCCTGCATCTTGACGTAGCCGCCCAGGGGGATGGCCGAGAGCGCCCACTCGGTGCCGTGCTTGTCGCGGCGGCGCAGCAGCACACGGCCGAAACCCACCGAAAAGCGCAACACGCGCACGCCGCACAGGCGCGCGACCCAATAGTGTCCCAGCTCGTGGAAGGTGATGAGCGTGCCCAGCGCAACGACAAAAGCCAGCAGGGTAAAAATCATGTTTCAGGCAGCCCCTGACAGTAGCGGTTCCTGCTCGCTGGCAGGAAGGAAATGCGTGGCAGGCCGTGCGCCTGGCGCGCGGCCCGGGCCCCCTCTCTGGCGCCCTGACCCCGGATACCAGGCCTGGACTCGCGGCTGCCGCCGTAGCGGCAGGGATTGTCAGGCAAGACCGAGATTGCCGGCAAAAACGCGCACCTCGCCATCCAGCGCCAGCACGTCGCCAAGGCTTTCAAGCGTAACAGAAGGCCGTCCGGCCTGCCACTCGAGCGCAGCCTCGATCACCCGGGCGATCCAGGTGTACGGCAGCCGCCCTTCCAGGAAAGCCGCCACCGCGACCTCGTTGGCGGCGTTCAGCGTGATGCAGGCGGCCTGCCCGGCGCGCAAGGCGGCATAGCTCAGCGCCAGGCACGGGAAACGCTTGAGATTCGGCGCCTCGAAGTCGAGCCGGCCCAGGCGGGCGAAATCCAGCGGGCTGACCCCGGAACGCAGCCGCTGCGGGAACCCCAGCCCGTACGCGATAGGAGTACGCATGTCGGGCTGGCCCAGTTGCGCCAGCACCGAGCCGTCTTCGTACTCGACCATGGAGTGCACCACGCTCTGCGGGTGAATCACCACCTCGATACGGTCGGCGGGCATGGCGAACAGCCAATGCGCTTCGATGACCTCCAGGCCCTTGTTGACCATGGTGGCCGAATCCACGGAGATCTTGCGCCCCATGCTCCAGTTTGGATGCGCGCAGGCTTGCGCGGGCGTCACCTGATGCAGGTCTTCCAGGTCCATGCGGCGAAACGGCCCCCCCGAGGCCGTCAGGATGAGCTTGCGCACCCCTTCGGCCGGGCGCTGAGGCGCTCCCGCATGGCCGCCTTGCGGCAGGCATTGGAAAATGGCGTTGTGCTCGCTGTCGATGGGCAGCAGCTCGGCGCCCGACTGGCGCACCGCCGCCATGAACAACGAGCCGGCAGCCACCAGCGCCTCTTTGTTGGCCAGCAGCACCCGCTTGCCGGCTTGCGCGGCAGCCAGCGCGGCCGGCAGGCCGGCAGCGCCCACGATTGCAGCCATGACCATGGTGCAGCCGGGATCGGCGGCCGTATCGGCCAGCGCCTGCGCCCCGACCCGCACTTGCGGCATGGGGCCCTTGCCCGCCCAGACGCGGCGAAAGCGCTGCGCAGCGGCCGCATCGGGCACCACCACGACCTCGGCGCGGGTGGCCGCAGCCTGCAGCGCGAGCTTATCCATGCGGCTATAGGCCGATAACGCATATACCCGCAATTGCTCCGGGTGGCGTGCGATGACATCCAGGGTGCTTTCGCCGACCGACCCGGTCGAACCCAGCACCGCGATGCGTTGAAAACCGGTCAAAACAGGACTCCAGACATAAGCAAGGCCACGGGCGCGACCGGCAGAACGGCATCCAGACGATCATAGACACCGCCATGCCCCGGCAAGAGATTGCTCGAATCCTTGCGGCCGGCGCGGCGCTTGAGCAGCGACTCGAACAGGTCGCCGACGATGGACAGTACGCCCAGCAAGGCCGAGGCGACAATGGCTGCCGCCCAGCCGCCCTGCAACAGATCATGCCCGAAGGTGCCTTCGTACTGGCCGCTGGCCAGCGTCCAGACAACGGCGCCCAGCACACCGGCGACCGCGCCGGCCTGGGTCTTGCCCGGGCTGACCTTGGGGGCCAGCTTGCGTTTGCCGAAGGCACGGCCAGCGAAGTAGGCCGCCACGTCGGCCACCCACACCAGTGCCAGGAGCGACACGACATAGAGCGCGCCGTGCCGGATGAAAAAGAGCGCCAGCGCGGACCAGGCGGCCAGGGCGGCGAAAACGGCGAACACCGACCAGCCCAGGCTGGCGGGCTCGGCATCCGAGCGGCCGCGGAACACGGCCACCCAGGCGAAAACGATCCAGACCACGGAGACGAGCGGCACCAGGCCGCGCTGGACCCACTCCTGCGTCAGGACGGCGGCGCCCTCCCCGCTGAGCCAAAGGTCGGCCAGCCACAACATGCCTAGAAACAGCAAGGCCGACACCCCGACGGCCACGCCGCCACTGCCGCGGGGCAGCGTCAGGCGCAACCATTCCCAGGCCGCGCACGCGGCGCCCAGCGCCAGCAGTGCGACGAACCACCAGGGATTGGAACTGGCCAACGTGGCGGCCAGCACAGCCAGCAGCACAATGGCGGTAACGATACGCTGACCCAGCATGAACCCGTCTCCTTGTCGGTATCGCCAGCCGATCAGCGCGCGGCGCGCAACTGCTCGCTGGTGCGGCCGAAGCGGCGCTCGCGCCCCTGGTACCAGGCAATCGCCTCATCCAGTTGGGCTGCGCCGAAATCCGGCCAGAAAGCATCGGTGAAAAACAGCTCGGTATAGGCGAGCTGCCAGATCAGAAAATTCGAGATGCGCTGCTCTCCGCCGGTACGGATGAACAGATCCGGCTCGGGCGCCCAGGCCATGGAGAGGTGGCGCGCCAGCCGGGCCTCATCGAGGTCCTGGGGCCGTTCGGCCAACTCTGGCTCGGCCGTCAGCAAGGCCCGCGTGGCCTGCAGGATGTCCCAGCGCCCGCCATAGTTGGCCGCCACGCTCAGATGCAAGCGATCATTGTGGCGCGTGCGCTCCTGGGCATCCTGGATGAGCGCCTGCAAGCGCGGCTCGAAGGCGCTCAGGTCGCCGATGACGTGCAGACGCACGCCCTGCTCCTGCAGCTTGTCCACCTCGCGCTCGAGCGCCTGCATGAACAACCGCATCAGCAACGACACTTCTTCCGGCGGACGGCGCCAGTTCTCGGAACTGAAGGCGAACAGGGTCAGATAGCGAACGCCGCGTCGCCCGCAGGCCTCGACCACCCGGCGCACTGCCTGGACTCCCTTGGCATGGCCCGCGGTGCGCGGCAGATGCCGTCGCGTGGCCCAACGGCCATTGCCATCCATGATGATGGCTACATGCTGCGGAATCGCGGCTGCCTCGGGAATCGCCTGAGTGGAACTGGTTGCCATGTGAAATGTTTCACGCCCCGTTTTTCCACGGAAGCATGCAAGATGGCCGCAAATGCTAGCCTGCGGCAAGGCCGGCCTCGGCCGTAAAACCAAACGCCGCCGCAACTTCTGCCACCTGGTTAAGCGGACAGCGGCGCGGCGGCGCCAAGAATCTGCGCCTGACCCGGCTTGCGGCTGGCTTTGCCTTTTAAAAGCGAAGCCCTGGCTGCAAAACAGGCCGGACGCCTGAAAAACCCATCGTCCATGAAAATCCGCTGCGGCGCAAATTTTTTTGCACCGCAGCGGGATTTTCTCAGACAGTCATGATTTCCGCTTCTTTCTGCGTCACCATCTTGTCAATATCGGTAACAGCGCGGTCGGTCAGCTTCTGGACCTCATCCTGGCCACGACGCTCGTCGTCTTCAGAGATGGTCTTGTCCTTGACCAGCTTCTTCAGGCCTTCGTTGGCTTCACGGCGCAGGTTGCGCACCGCCACCTTGGCGTCCTCGCCTTCGCTCTTGACCACTTTGGTCAGGTCGCGGCGACGCTCTTCGGTCAGCGCCGGCATCGGCACGCGCAGGGTGTCGCCCATCGAGATGGGGTTCAGACCCAGGTCCGATTCACGGATGGCCTTTTCGATCGGGCCGGCCATCTGTTTTTCGTAGGGCTGCACGCTGATGGTGCGGGCATCGATGAGGTTGAGGTTGGCAACCTGGCTGACCGGCACCGGCGAACCGTAATAGTCCACCAGCACATGATCCAGGATACCGGCGTGGGCACGACCGGTGCGGATCTTGGACAGGTTGGTCTTGAGCGTTTCCAGGGACTTGCTCATCCTGGTCTCGGCCGAATTACGAATGTCTGCGACGCTCATGGATTTTCCTCTTCTTAAACGTGCACCAAGGTGCCTTCGTCCTCACCCGAGAGCACCCGCTTGAGCGCGCCGGACTTATTGATCGAAAACACTTTGATGGGCAATTTCTGGTCGCGGCACAGCGCAAAGGCAGTGGCGTCCATGACTTCGAGGCGGCGCACGATGGCCTCGTCAAAACTAATGCGCGAGTAGCGCGTCGCCGTCGGGTCCTTGTTGGGATCCGCGCTGTAGATGCCGTCGACCTTGGTGGCCTTGAGCACGATTTCGGCGCCGATCTCGGCGCCACGCAGGGCGGCAGCCGTATCCGTCGTGAAGAACGGATTGCCAGTGCCCGCGGCGAAAATGACCACTTTGCCCTCTTCGAGGTAGCGCAGGGTCTTGGGACGAATATAGGGTTCGACAACTTGATCGATGTTCAACGCCGACTGCACCCGCGTGTCCACCCCTTTGTGCTTGAGGGCGTCCTGCAGGGCCAGCGCGTTCATGATCGTGGCCAGCATTCCCATGTAGTCCGCCGTCGCGCGGTCCATGCCTTGCGCGCCCGGGGCCACGCCACGGAAAATATTGCCACCACCGATGACGATGGCCAGCTCAACGCCCATGGCGGCGACTTCGGCGATCTCATCGGTCATGCGGACGATGGTGGAGCGATTGATGCCAAAGGCATCGTCGCCCATCAGCGCCTCGCCGGAAAGTTTGAGAAGAACCCGTTTATACGATCTGCTGCTCATAGGTGATATCCCGAGAAACGATCCGACGAAAGTGTAAGACAAGAAACGGGCCGGTCACAGGGGATTTTGCCCCGCTGCACCGGCCCACAGGCTCGATTGACGCGTCAGGCCTGGCCAACGGCCGCGGCGACTTCAGCGGCGAAATCGGTGGTCTTCTTCTCGATGCCTTCACCAACGACGTACAGGACGAACTGCGAGATCGAAGCGCCCTTTTCCTTGAGCATCTGCTCAACCGTTTGCTTATCGTTCTTGACGAAGGGCTGCGACAGCAGCGTGACTTCCTTCAGGAACTTCTGCACCGAACCGTCAACCATCTTGGCGACGATCTCGGCCGGCTTGCCCGATTCAGCAGCCTTCTGGGCGGCAACCGAACGCTCGGCTTCGATGTCGGCGGCAGGCACGCCGTCGGCATTCAGGGCCTTGGGCTTGGTGGCAGCGATGTGCATCGCCAGGTCCTTGCCCACTTCCTCAGCACCGGCGTATTCGACCAGCACGCCGATACGGCCGCCGTGCAGGTAGCTGGCCAGCGAGTTCGGGGTCTCGATGCGCTGGAAGCGGCGGATCGAGATGTTCTCACCGATCTTGCCGACCAGGGCGGTACGGACCGTGTCGACGGTGCCTTCGCCGAACGCCAGTTCGGACAGGGCGGCCACGTCGGCCGGGTTCTTGGCAGCAACCAGTTCAGCCAGCTTGCTGACGAACTCGATGAAGTCCGGGTTCTTGGCAACGAAGTCGGTTTCGCAGTTCACTTCGATGACGGCACCTTGCTTGCCGTCGGCGGCGATGAACAGGCCGACCAGGCCTTCGGCGGTCACGCGCGTA
This sequence comes from Pseudomonadota bacterium, assembly GCA_023386765.1. Classification (GTDB taxonomy): domain Bacteria; phylum Pseudomonadota; class Gammaproteobacteria; order Burkholderiales; family Burkholderiaceae_B; genus Bordetella. The sequence continues at coordinate 11,149 of JAEWJD010000188.1, forward strand.
GCGGCCTTGCTGGCCTTGTTGCCCAGCTTGACGCGCAGGATTTCTTCGGCACGGGCCAGATCGCCGTCAGCTTCGGTCAGCGCTTTCTTGCACTCCATCATGGGTGCGTCGGTCTTCTCGCGCAGTTCCTTGACCAGGGCAGCGGTAATTTCAGCCATGTTTGCTCCAATTCGCTAAGACATGCCCCGGATAGCACCGGGACATCGGTTTGATTCTTTGAGACACCCTGCAGGCAGCGGGAAGCCGCCCGCAGGGTCAGAGGCGGGAGCCCGCCTCGGCGTGGGCGCCGCCGGATGACCGGCGGGCCGGACCAGCCTATCAGGCCTGGTCTTCCTGCACTTCGACGAACTCTTCGGCTTCGGTGATTTCTTCCACCAGACCGTTCAGGCTCTGCTCGCGGCCTTCCAGCACGGCGTCGGCGATGCCCTTGGCATACAGCGCGATGGCACGGGCCGAGTCGTCGTTGCCGGGGATGACGTAGTCAACGCCGTCGGGCGAGTGGTTGGTATCGACCACGGCCACGACCGGGATGCCCAGCGTGCGGGCTTCGGCCACGGCAATCTTGTGGTAGCCGACGTCGATCACGAACAGGGCGTCGGGCAGGCCGGGCATGTCCTTGATACCGCCGATGGACTTGTTCAGCTTGTCCAGCTCGCGTTGGAACAGCAGGCCTTCCTTCTTGGTCAGGCGCTCGACGCTGCCGTCGGCAACCATGACTTCCATGTCCTTCAGGCGCTTGATCGAGCTCTTGACCGTCTTGAAGTTGGTCAGCATGCCGCCGAGCCAACGGGCGTCGACGAAGGGCATGCCGCAGCGCTCGGCTTCGGCAGCAACCAGTTCACGGGCAGCGCGCTTGGTGCCGACGAACAGGATGTTGCCGTTGCGGGCAGCGATCTGCTTGGCGAACTTGGCGGCTTCCTGGAACTTGGCGACCGTCTGTTCCAGGTTGATGATGTGAATCTTGTTGCGGTGACCGAAGATGTAGGGAGCCATCTTCGGGTTCCAGTAACGGGTCTGGTGACCAAAGTGGACACCGGCTTCGAGCATTTCACGCATAAGGGACATAACTATCTCCGAGGGTTGGGTCTTGCATCAAGCCTGCACCGTCATTGCGGCACCCTGGGTGGTTTGACACGCGATTACCTGCCGGCATACCCGGCAGGGGTAGAAACAGAAACGGGCCGGCCGATCGCAACACGCCGATATTGCGCTCGCGACAAACCCAGACGACCGTCGTGGTGCAAGACCACGGCGAATCTCGGCCGTTTTGTTGGCGACGGAATCCGGCTGCCCGCATCAGGGCCCGGGGCATTTCTCAAGCGCAGCCCGAAGGATCCGCGAGAACTTAAACCGGGCGCCCACACCGCGCCTGCACCGCCGCTCTAAAACGTGATCGAGATCGCTTGTGAAGACGTGCCTGGACAGCCTACCGGCCATACCTTCGCGCCGCATCCACCGCGCCCGATTTCTGCTTTACTGCTTTCTTGCCTGAAACATCATCCTTGCAGCCCGGTGAATCGAGCCAGCCCTTCATATCGTGAGCAATCGGCAGATAGCGGCGGCGCCCGGCCCTGTCATGTCTGGAACCCTGGCCGCGCAAGCTGCCCGGACTCTCGATTGCAACCCCCGCCGTTCCTTCGCAACGACGGCGCTCGCGCCTGAGCACCCGGC
>JAEWJD010000222.1 GCA_023386765.1 Pseudomonadota bacterium
CCCTGGTCATGGGCGATCAGCAGGCGGTGCGCCCGGAAGATTGGCGGGTCTTCAACCGCAGCGGGATCACGCACCTGGTCTCCATCAGCGGACTGCACGTGACCATGTTGTCGGGTCTGGCGGCGGGCGGGGGCCGCCTTTTTTGGCCGCGCCTGCGCGGGCGCGGGCGTTATCTGGCCGAGCGTTGGCCGGCGCAGCGGCTGGCGGCGCTGGCGGCACTGTTGACGGCGCTGGCCTATTGCCTGCTGGCCGGCTGGAGCGTGCCGACCCGACGCACCTTCTTCATGCTGGCAGTCGTGGGCGCGGCCAGCCAGCTGGGGCTGGCGCCCGGCGCGCCATTGGTGTTGCTGGGCGCGGCCGCAGCGGTGCTGGCCTTGGATCCCTGGGCGGTGCTGGCCCCCGGTTTCTGGTTGTCGTTCGGGGCGGTGGCCATCTTGATGCGGGTCGTGCTTGCGCCGCGCGCGCGGCGGGGGTGGCCGCGGCTGCGCAGCATTCTGGCGGACTTTGCGCGGACTCAGGCGGCGGTGACGATCGGCTTGCTGCCCTTGCTGGCCTGGTGGGTGGGCGAGGTGTCCTTGCTGTCGCCGCTGGCCAATGCACTGGCCATCCCGTGGATCAGCCTGGTGGTGACGCCGCTGGCGCTGGCGGCGGGCGCGCTTGCCTGGTTGCCCGGGCCGATGGCGGCCTGGGTAGGCGGCATGGCGCAGGCCTTGTTTGCGGCGTTGATGGCGGTGCTTGCGCCGTTGGCAGCCCATCCCTGGGCCAGTCTGCCGGTGGTGGGGGCGCCGGCGTGGGTGCTGGGCGTGGCGCTGCTGGGCTTGGCCTGGTGGTGGCAAGGGCAGGGCTGGCCGGCCCGGTGGGTGGGCCTGGCGTGCTTGCTGCCGTTGCTGACCTGGCGCGTCGAGCGTCCCGAGCCGGGGGCCTGGCGGCTGACGGCGCTGGATGTGGGGCAGGGCGGCGCGGTCGTGATCGAGACGGCCCGCCATGTGCTGTTGTATGACACGGGCCCGCGCCACTACGGCGCCGGGGATGCCGGCGAGCGCATCGTGGCGCCGTTTCTGCGTGCCCGCGGCATCGACCGCCTTGATCATCTGGTGGTGTCGCACAGCGACCTGGATCACGCCGGCGGGCTGGCCAGCGTGTTGATGGCGGTGCCGGTCGGGCAGGCCTGGGCGCCCTTTGACCTGCACGCATGGCTGGCGCGCGAGGCGCGCTTGCGCGGGGAGGCCATGGCAGTGTCCGCGCCGGGCCAGCGGTCTTGCGAGGATGGCCAAGGCTGGGAAATGGATGGCGTGAGGTTCCGGTTTTTGCATCCGCCAGTCCCCACATCGCCAGGCTTGCCGCGGACGGCAGGCAACGCACAGAGCTGCGTGCTGCTGATCGAAGGGCGCTGGTATCGGGCCCTGTTGCCCGGCGACGTGGCCGTAGCCCAGGAAAGGCGTTGGGCCGATCGTTTACCCGCTGTCGATGTGGTGCTGGCGCCGCACCACGGGGCGCGTGGATCGTCGGGGGAGGCGCTGGTGGCCGCGGCGCAGGCCCGCCACGTGTTGGTGCAGGCCGGGCGTTGGAGCCGCTTCGGGCATCCTGCGGCGCAGACCGTGCGGCGCTGGCAGCGCTCCGGCGCCGAAGTCTGGCGCAGCGGGCGCGATGGCGCGGTGGTGGTCCAGGGCGGGCCGGTGTTGCAGGTCGAGGGCTGGCGTAGCCGGACGCGGCGCTACTGGCATCTTCAGTCTCCCCGGACAGCAGGGGTAAGATGAGGCATCGGCCGCCACCCGGCGGCTTTCCGGAGAAGTGTATGGCCGAGCCGCGTCTGGATTCCGTTACTTGCGTCAGCCCTGCGGGATTTCATCGCATGGCGTACTGGGAGTGGGGAGACCCCGATAATCCCCGGGTAGTGGTCTGCGTGCATGGCCTGACCCGCAACGGGCGCGATTTCGATCATCTGGCGCGGCGGCTGGCATCGCGCTATCGAGTGGTCTGTCCCGATGTGGTCGGGCGCGGGCAGTCGGATTGGTTGCTCAATCCGATGCACTACACCATTGCCCAATATGCTTCCGATATGGTGACACTTCTGGCGCGCCTGCGCCCCGGCACGCTGTCCTGGGTCGGCACCTCCATGGGCGGGCTGATCGGGTTGGCGCTGGCCGGTACCCTGGCCATGGCGCGCCAGGCCCATGCCTTGCAGAACCACGTGGGCCTGCCGCCCACCCAGGAACTGCATTTCGAACATCTGGTGCTCAATGACGTCGGCCCTACCCTGGGGCGCGCCGCGCTGGCGCGTATCAGCGAGCGGGTGGGCGTGCCGCAAGTTTTCAATACCTTCGAGCAGGCGGTCGAGGCCACCAAGGAAACCTGCGCGACCTTCGGGCCGCATACCGAGGCGCAGTGGCGCGAGCTGACCGAGCACGGCTATATGCAGCTGGGAGGCCACTGGGTCAGGCGCTACGACCTGAAGATCGCGCTGGCACTCGCAGCGCAGGCCAGCCCTGAGGCTTTCGAGGCCGGCGAGCAATTGCTGTGGGCCGCGTATACCGGCCTGAGCTGCCCGGTGCTGGTGTTGCGCGGCGCCGAATCGGATCTGCTGAGCGCCGAGACGGTCGAGGCCATGCGGCGCTGCCACACGCGTACCGAAACGGTGAGCTTTGCGGGCGTGGGCCATGCGCCCACCCTGATGTCGGCCGAACAGATCGATCCGGTGGCCCGATTCCTGCAGGTGTAGCGGGGCGGCCTTGCGCTACTACAATAAATGCCATGACTGCTCTGAACATAGACCTGCATTGCCATTCGTCGATATCCGACGGCATGTTGGCCCCGGCCGAGGTGGCCCGGCGTGCGCATGCCAACGGGGTCGATGTCTGGGCCCTGACCGACCACGATGAAGTGGGCGGCGTGGACCAGGCCCGCGCCATGGCCGCCGAACTGGGCATGCGCTACCTGACCGGGGCCGAAATCTCGGTGACCTGGGCTGGCCATACGGTGCACATCGTCGGCTTGAACTTCGACGAACGCAATCCGGCCCTGGTGGAAGGCCTGCGCAAGACCCGCGCCGGGCGGGCAGGGCGTGCACGCGAGATCGGCGAGCGCCTGGCCGCGCTGGGCCTGCCGGGCGCCTACGAAGGGGCCTTGCCGTTTGCCGGCAACCCCGAACTGATCAGCCGTACCCACTTTGCCCGCTATCTGGTCGAAGCGGGTTTCTGCCGGGATGTCCAGACCGTCTTCAACAAGTATCTGGGTGACGATTGCCCCGGCCATGTGCCCATGCAATGGGCCACCCTGGGCGAAGCGGTGGGCTGGATCCTGGGAGCGGGCGGGCGCGCCGTGATCGCCCATCCTGGGCGTTATAAGTACACGCCCTTGCAGTTCGGAGCCTTGTTCGATGAGTTCATCCAGCTGGGGGGCGAAGGCATCGAGGTGATGACCGGCAGCCATACCCCCCAGGAGGCCCTGCGCTATGCCGACGTGGCGCGTCACTATGGCTTTCTGGCTTCGCGCGGCTCGGATTTCCATGGCGTCGGCGAGAGCAAGGCCGATCTGGGACGCCTGCCACCCCTGCCGGCCGATCTCAAGCCGGTCTGGCACGACTGGTTGTAGGCGCTTGCGCCAGTCCCCCTTTGCTTCCCTGGAGGGAGAGCCATGAACAAGGCATTTGTCAAAGAAACCGATCGCGACGACGACGAGGATCTGCCCGAGGCGCTGGTCCTGCCGGCCGGCACGCGCAACTACATGACCCGCGATGGGTACGCCCGGCTGCGCGATGAACTGGCCGAATTGATGAACGTCGAGCGTCCGGCCGTCGTCCAGGTGGTTTCCTGGGCCGCTTCCAATGGCGATCGTTCCGAGAACGGAGACTACCTCTACGGCAAGAAACGTTTGCGCGAGATCGACCGGCGCATGCGTTTTCTGACCAAGCGGCTGGATATCGCAGAAGTGGTGGATGCGTCGCAGCAACCCAACCGTGACCAGGTTTTCTTCGGGGCGACCGTGGTCTATGCCGATCAACACGGCGAGGAAACCACGGTCACCATCGTCGGGGTCGACGAGGCCGAGCCGCTGGCCGGGCGCATCAGCTGGATTTCGCCGGTGGCGCGCGCGCTGATCAAGGCCCGCGAAGGCGACACGGTGATCCTGCGCACACCGGGCGGCATCCAGGAGCTGGATATCCTGGAAGTGCGCTATCCCGATCCCCAGGATTGATCGGCAGCAGGTAGTTCGCGGCAATGAGACGCGCAGAATAAATAACGGGCGCTGGTCACTGACCAGCGCCCGTTGGCGTCGGAGGGATTATTGACGCCCCTGCCTTGCGCTGGTGGCTTGAAGCCACCATTCCCCTTGGGCTGCTGCGGTTTTACTGCGTTGGCGCGGTACTGCGCCCTGTGCCCGGAAAGCGGCTTTCCGGCACCGTCGCGCACAGTGTAGGGCCAGGTGGCGGGAGAAATCGAGAGAGGGTTTTCCTGGGCTAGCAGAGGGGCTTTGGCCGTTACCGGGGCCTGGATCGCACAAGCAGGTAAAATCACGGCTTCCCTTTGGCTTTCTCTTTTTCCCTACGGCGCCGCATCGTGTCCCTTGTCCAGCATCTGCCCGGTTCCTCCGTCCTGTCCCAATTCCGTCGTGAGCGTCTGCTCGCGCAGCTGAAAAAGGCTGGTCTGCCTGTGGCGGACGTCTCTGCTCGCTACGAGCATTTTGTGCAAACCGACCAAGCCCTGTCGGCCAGCGAGCAGTCCCAGCTCGTCCAATTGCTGGATTACGGCACGCCGGTGACGGCCGCGCCGTCATCCAAGAGCCTGGAATTGCTGGTGATTCCGCGCCTGGGCACGATTTCTCCCTGGGCCAGCAAGGCCAGCGACATTGCCCGCAACTGCGGCTTGAGCGGCGTGCGCCGCATCGAGCGCGGTGTACGCTACGTGATCACCCCCGAGCGCGGCCTGTTGGGCAGCAAGACGCTCGATGGTGACATGCTGGCGCGCGCGGCCGACTGTCTGCATGACCGCATGACGGAAACCGTGGTGCAGGGCGATTTCGACGGCCAGGCACTGTTCACCCCGCTCAGCGGCAAGCCCATGCGCACCGTGGCCGTCAAGGCAGAGGGCCGCGCAGCGCTTGAAGAGGCCAACGTCAGTCTCGGCCTGGCGCTCTCCGAAGATGAGATCGACTACCTGACGCAGTCGTTCGGCGATCTGGGGCGCGACCCCACCGACGTCGAGCTGATGATGTTCGCCCAGGCCAACAGCGAGCACTGCCGCCACAAGATCTTCAACGCCGACTGGGTGATCGACGGTCAGACACAACCCAACACGCTGTTTGGCATGATCCGCGCCACCCACAAGGCGCAGCCCAAGGGCACGGTGGTGGCTTATTCCGATAACGCGGCCATCATGGAGGGCGGCCCGGCGCAGCGCTTCCAGGCTGGCGTGCCCGGCCAGGGCGACGCTGGCGCCCCGACGGCGGCCTATGCCCGTCGCGATGCCATCGTCCACACCCTCATGAAGGTCGAGACGCACAACCACCCGACCGCCATTGCTCCCTTCCCGGGCGCGGCCACCGGCGCCGGCGGCGAGCTCCGCGACGAAGGCGCAACCGGGCGTGGCTCCAAGCCCAAGGCCGGCCTGACCGGCTTTACCGTGTCGCACCTGCGTTTCGACGACGCCCTGCGGCCCTGGGAAGCCGATCATCACGGCCTGCCCGATCGCATCGCCTCGCCCCTGTCCATCATGATCGACGGTCCCATCGGGGGCGCGGCGTTCAACAACGAATTCGGCCGTCCCAATCTGCTGGGTTACTTCCGCAGTTTCGAACAGACGGCGGGCGATACCCGTTGGGGCTATCACAAGCCCATCATGATCGCCGGCGGCCTGGGCAGCATTGATGGCGGCCAGACGCACAAGGATCCGCTGCCCCCGGGCGCGCTGCTGGTGCAGCTGGGCGGGCCGGGTTTCCGCATCGGCATGGGCGGCGGGGCCGCTTCCAGCATGAGCGTAGGCAGCAATTCTGCCGAACTGGACTTCGATTCCGTGCAACGCGGCAACCCGGAACTGGAACGCCGCGTCCAGGAGGTCATCGACCGCTGCTGGCAGCAGGGCGAGGCCAACCCCATCCTGGCCATCCATGACGTCGGCGCTGGCGGCCTGTCCAATGCCTTCCCCGAACTGGTCAATGACGCCGGTCGTGGCGCCATCTTTGATTTGAAGCGCGTGCCGCTCGAAGAGTCGGGCCTGTCGCCGGCCGAAATCTGGAGCAACGAGTCCCAGGAACGCTATGTCCTGGCCATCCTGCCCCAGGATCTGCCGCGTTTCGAGGCCATCGCCCAGCGCGAGCGCTGCCCGTTCGCGGTGGTCGGCGTGGCCACCGAAGAGCGTCAGCTGCGCGTGGTCGATGGCGAAGGGCTGCCCGGTCTGGATACCGTGCGCCCGCAAGGCGAGAACGAAGTCCGTCCGGTGGACGTGCCCATCGACGTCATCCTGGGCAAGCCGCCGCGCATGACGCGTGACGTGCAGCGCCTGCCGGGCGTGTCCGAGCCGTTGGATCTGGCCGGCATCGACCTGACCGAGGCCGTCTACCGCGTGATGCGCCACCCGACCGTGGCCAGCAAGAACTTCCTCATCACCATCGGCGACCGCACCGTGGGCGGCCTGTCCAGCCGCGACCAGATGGTCGGTCCGTGGCAGATCCCGGTGGCCGATGCTGCCGTCACGCTGGCCGACTACGAAGGCTTCCGTGGCGAGGCGATGGCCATGGGCGAGCGCACGCCGCTGGCCATGCTGGATGCCCCGGCTTCGGGGCGCATGGCGATTGCCGAGGCCCTGACCAACCTGGTTTCGGCCGATGTGGCCAGCCTGGAGGACATCAAGCTGTCGGCCAACTGGATGGCCGCTTGCGGTACCCCCGGCCAGGACGCCGCCCTTTATGACACGGTCTCGGCCGTGAGCGAGCTGTGCCAGGCCGTGGGCCTGTCGATCCCGGTCGGCAAGGACTCCCTGTCCATGAAGACCACCTGGGAAGAAGGCGGCGAGTCGCGTCAGGTGATCGCGCCGGTTTCGCTCATCGTGACCGCCTTCGCGCCGGTGGCCGACGTGCGCCAGAGCCTGACGCCGCAACTGCGTACCGATGCCGGTGACACCGTTCTGATCCTGATCGACCTGGGCCGTGGCCGCCATCGCATGGGCGGCTCCATCCTGACCCAGGTCTACAACCAGGTGGGCGAAACCGTACCTGACATCGACCAGGCCCAGGACCTGCGCACCTTCTTCGTGACCATCCGCACGCTGGCCGAAGCCGGCGTCATCCTGGCCTATCACGATCGCTCCGATGGCGGCCTGTTCGCCACGGTGGCCGAAATGGCCTTCGCCGGCCGCACCGGCGTGTCGATCAACGTCGACATGCTGACCTTCGATCCGCAGTCGGCCGATTGGGGCGATTACAAGATCCGTCCCGAACAGGTCGCCGTGCAGCGTGACGAACTGACCCTGAAGGCCCTTTTCTCGGAAGAGGCTGGCGCGGTCATCCAGGTGCCCGCAGCCCAGCGCGATGCCGTCATGCAGGTGCTGCGTGGTGCCGGCCTGTCGGCCCACTCGCATGTGATCGGCGGGCTCAATGGCGCCGACGAGATCGAG